>JASBSH010000397.1 GCA_030149025.1 Actinomycetales bacterium
TCCCGTGCTCACGCGCCTCGGAGGCGAGCCGGTCCGCCGCAACCTGAGGGTCCTCGTCGAGGATCACCAACTGCAGCAACGCATCCACGCGCGGCTCGTGGCCCTCGCGGGACGCGACGTCGCGCACCCGCTCGGCACGCGGGTCCGTGACGTCGGAGTCGGCGACGGTGACCGTCCCGGCCGGAGGGCCGGGAACGTGCAGGAGCCCGGCGAGACCCACCATGTCGGCGATGCGCGCCGCGGTCGACAGGCCCTGCTCCCCCATCGCTGCCACCATCACGGGCACCCGTGACTGCACCGGCGCGGGCTCGTGGTCGCCGGCGAGCCTTCCCCGGAGCTCGGCGACGACCTGCTCGGTGTGCCACCACCGTTGCCGCACATCGGGAAACGGCAGCCCGGCGTCCTCGTGCTCGTGCCGCATGTGCCCGGCGCCGATGCCGATCTCGACCCGGCCGCCACTCAGGCGATCCAGCGTCGCGACCTCCCGGGCGAGCAGCGCGGGGTTCCAGAAGTAGGAGTCGAGCACGTACGTCCGCAACCGCACCCGCGAGGTGACCGCGGCAGCGGCGGCCAGCACCTGGAACGGCGCCGGAGCCCCCAGGTGGTCCGCCATGGTGAGCACGTCGATGCCCCGGTGCTCGGCCCGCCGGGCGGCGGCGATGAGCTCCTCGCCGGACTGCCACCCTCCGAGCGACACCCCGAACGTCACATTGCGTTCCACCGCGTCAGGGTGCCAGAACGTCGCCACCGACGCAGGGGTGTTGCCGGATAAGCGGGCCTACCGGGCAGCGAGCAGCTGTTCCGTCAGCACCCGCGGCGCCTCGACCAGCGACGGCCCGTACCAGGTCAGCATCCGCCCGTCGACGAGCGCGCACGGCTTGTCGCCGAACGCCTCCGGCCCGTCGTCCGCGGTGAACCGGTACGGCTCGTCGGGCAGCACTACCAGGTCGTGCGCCGGCAGGGCGTCGAGGTCCACCTTCGGGTAGCGCTCGTCGTCGTCCTCGAGCACGTTGTCGACCCCGAGCCGCCTCAGCACGTCACCGGTGAACGTGTCCCTCCCGACCGCCATCCACGGACGACGCCAGATCGGGACGACGGCACGCCGGCGGGTGCCCTCCGGCCAGATGGTGCTCACTTCGGACCAGATCCGGACGGCGTCACGCAGCCAGGCGGGCTCCTCCAGTCCACACGCGGCCAGCATCCGACCGAGCGAGACGAGCGCGTCGTCGACGGTACGGATGTCCGTGACGTAGACCGGAACTCCCCTGTCCCGCAAGGCTTGCAGGTCCGGTCCGCGGTTCTCCTCCTCGTTGGCGAGAACCACGTCGGGTTGCAGCGCGACGATCGTGTCGACGTCCGGGTTCTTGGTCCCCTTGACCCGCGTGACGTCCAGCTCGCGGGGGTGTGTGCACCAGTCCGTGGCGCCGACGAGCAGGCCCGGCGCGGTGGCCGCGACCGACTCGGTCAGCGACGGCACGATCGAGACGACGCGCCTGACGCCGCCGTGGATCCGCACTTCCCGCCCGGTGTCGTCGATCACAGTCATAGGGGGATCGTGCCAGGCAGTGGCGGCTGGCAGGATCGAGGGATGGATGCAGGCCTGAACAAGTCCCTGACCTTCGGGTACGCGGCGATGCTGGAGCAGTTTCACCCGACCGAGTGCGTGGAGCTGACCGCGTTGGCCGAGCAGCACGGGTTCTCCGGGTGCATGGCGGCCGACCACTTCCAGCCGTGGGTGCCGCAGCAGGGGCAGGCGGCGTTCGTGTGGAACGTGCTGTCCGCGGTGGGCGCGGCCACTGAAGGTGACCTGGGGCCGGGGGTGACCTGCCCGAGCTTCCGGTTCCACCCGGCGATCGTGGCCCAGGCAGCGGCGACGCTGGAGGCGATGTACCCGGGCCGGTCGTGGCTGGGGCTCGGCACCGGTGAGGCGCTGAACGAGCACGTCGTGCCGGGCTACTGGCCTGAGGCCGGGGAGCGGTCGCTTCGCATGTGGGAGGCGATCGAGCTGATCCGCAAGCTGTTCGACGCCTCGCTGGCGGGCAAGGACGTCAAGCACGACGGACGGTTCTTCACGATGGAGTCCACCCGGCTGTGGACGATGCCGGAGCAGGCTCCGCCGATCCTGGTCGCGACCGCCGGGCCGATCAACGCGAAGAAGACCGGCAGGTTCGCCGACGGGATCATCACCGTCGGCGCCCCGCTGGAGAAGATCGAGGGCCTGTTCGCCAAGTTCGCCGAAGGCGCCCGGGAGGCCGGCAAGGACCCGGACACGATGCCCAAGGTGCTGCAGCTGCACATGTCCTGGGCCGCCACCGACGAGGAGGCGCTGGCCAACGCGCTGACCGAGTGCCCCAACGGCGGCATGAAGTTCCCCAAGGCCGACATCCGCTCACCGCACGACTTCGCGCAGATGGCCAAGCTGGTGCGCCCGGAGGACTTCGAGGGCCGCATGGTCATCTCCTCCGACCCCGACGAGCACCGCGCCTACATCCAGAAGTTCGTCGACCTCGGGTTCGACCGGGTCTACCTGCACAACGTTGGGCGCAACCAGGCCGAGTGGATCGAGGTGTTCGGCCGCGAGGTGCTGCCGAAGCTGCATCGCTGACCCTGCACAACGTCAGCGCGTGTGCGGGTCCCGGCCGTCATGTGCGCTGACGTTGCGCGTCGACGGGATACTGTCCGCGCCATGACGGCGACGACGGACTCAGCTCAGGCGCGGGCGGCGCGCTACGACGCGGTGGTGGTCGGCGGCGGCCACAACGGCCTCACCGCCGCTGCCTACCTCGCCAGGGCCGGCCGGTCGGTGCTGGTGCTCGAGCGGCTCGACCACGTCGGCGGCGCGGCGGTCTCCGCCCCGGCGTTCCCCGGCGTGGATGCGAGGCTGTCGCGCTACTCCTACCTCGTCTCGCTGCTGCCGAAGCAGATCATCGACGAGCTCGGGCTCCGGATCACGTTGCGGCGCAGGCGGTTCTCGTCCTACACACCGGTGGAGCGAGACGGGCGCACCTACGGCCTGCTCGTCGACACCGGTGACGAGACCGCGACCGCGGAGTCCTTCCGCCGCCTGACCGGGGGCGACGCCGACCACCGGGCCTGGCAGCACTTCTACGGCCTCACGGCGCGGGTCGCCGAGCGGGTCTTCCCCACCCTCACCGAGCCGCTGCGGTCCCGGGACGACCTGCGAGCGCTGGTGGACGACGAGGAGGCCTGGCGCCTGCTGTTCGAGGACCCGATCGGCCACAGCGTGAGCCGCGCCTTCTGTGACGACGTCGTGCGTGGCGTCGTCCTCACCGATGCCCTGATCGGGACGTTCGCGAGCGTCGATGAGCCGTCCCTGCGCCAGAACCGCTGCTTCCTGTACCACGTGATCGGCGGCGG
>JASBSH010000421.1 GCA_030149025.1 Actinomycetales bacterium
CTGGCAGCGACGACGGCGACGCGGCCGGCCGGAATGCCTTGAGCGCTGGGCACGAACGTCGCCCGGAGCCTCCGGCTGGGGACGACGAAGCCGGACGTGTTGGGCCCGAGCAGACGGATCCCGGTTCTCCGGACGACGTCACGCAGGTCGGCCTCGAACGTCGCGCCCGCTGCGCCGGACTCGGCGAAACCGCCGGAGCAGACCAGGGCTGCGCGCGCCCCGGCCTTCGCCGCCTCCTCCACCGCGTCCGCGGTCGCGGCCGCCGGGACTCACACGACGGCGAGGTCGATCGGTGCCTGCAGCCGGTCGACCGCGTCGCAGACGGAGGCGTCGAAACCGGTTGCCGTGCCTGCGCTTCTGGCGTTGACCAGGGCGACGGGGCCGTCGAAGCCGGCCAACGATCTGGCCATCACGGACCCCAGCTTGTCCGGGTTCTGTGAGGCACCGACGACCGCGACTCCACGCGGGTGGAACAACGCCTCGAGGGCGCCGGTCATGCGGGCACAACCCAGCGCTTGACGCTGTCGGCGGAGCCACCGACCAGGTCCGCCCGCCCCGAGAGCACCTCGGTCTCGGCTTGGTCGCGGGTCAGCTCGTCGTCGACGAGCAGGACGCGCAGGTGCCTGCCGAGCCGCAGGTCCTCGCTGACGAGCCTTCGGGTCAGCGGCGTTCCGCCACGGACGGCGACGAGAGGCCCGCCGTCCCGCAGCTGTCGCCTGGTCCGCTCCAGCACCTCGGCCACGCCGGTCTCCTCGTCCGGCGCCTGCACGACCGGTGCCTCGAGCCCTTCCACGCGGAGGGTCGTACCGGTCCCGTCGTCGTCATCGATGGCGACCGTACGGCACTGCAGGGTGGCTTCCCCGAGGTCGAGAGCGGTGGACAGCGGGTCGCTGCCGTAGCGGTTCTTCCACGCCGCTCGGGAGGACTCGACGAAGGCGGGGGCGCGCCGACCCAGGCGGCCGACGTCCAGGCTCCGCGTGAGGAAGTGGACCGCGAACTGCCACGGTTCCAGGGCGTCGTGGGAGCGGCCGAAGTGCTCCCACCAGGACAGGCTCGGACGCGCGGACTGCTGGATCTTCTCGACTGACGGGCGGGCTGCCGCTTCGTAGGCGGCGAGGACGGCGTCCACGTCGTGGCCGTGGACCTGCAGTGCGTCCGCGAGGGCGATGGCGTCCTCCATGGCCATCTTCGTTCCGGACCCGACGGAGAAGTGCGCGGTGTGGGCTGCGTCGCCGAGCAGGGCGACGTTGCCGTGCCGCCACGTCCCGGCACGACGGGTGCGGAAGTTGCCCCAGCGGGAGTTGTTGATCAGCAGCGGCTGCCCGTCGATCTGCTCGGCGAAGAGCTCCTCCAGATAGGCCTTGCTCTTCAGGTCGCTGGCGCCCGGTGGCTGCGTCACGTCGAACTCGTCGAGACCGGCGGCGCGCCAGGATTTCTCGTCCGTCTCGACGATGAAGGTGCTGACGTCCTTGCTGATCGGGTAGCCGTGGACTGCGAACACGCCGTGCGGGCCTCGCTGGTGCACGAACGTGAGCCCGGAGAACATGTAGCTGGTGCCGAACCAGATGAACTTGGCGGTCGCGACGTCCTCGGTCGGGCCGAACGCGTCGGCGAGCTGCGTGCGGGTACGGGAGTTGGCGCCGTCCGCTGCTACGACGAGGTCGTAGTCCGCGACGTCGTCGAGCCCGACCTCCGTCTGGAACCGCAGGTCCACGCCCGCGTCGCGGGCGCGCTGCTGGAGGGCGTGGAGAAGGGTCTTGCGAGCGATGGCGGACATGCCGTTCCCGCCGCAGCGCAGGCGTTCGCCCTTGAGCCGCACCTCGATCTCGTCCCAGTGCCGGCCGTGCTCCGCCAGTGCGTCGCGGAGCACGGGGTCACGGGCGTCGATGCCGGCCAGGGTCGCGTCCGAGAACACGACACCGAACACGAACGTGTCGTCCGCACGGTTGCGTTCGAAGACGGTGATCTCGAGGTCGGGGGTCGACGTCTTGGCGAGTGCCGCGAAGAACAGGCCGCCCGGGCCGCCGCCGATGCAGGCGATGCGCATGCCGCGACGCTAATGCGTCTGCGCCACGACCGTCAATGGCGTGAAACATCTGCGGTACCGTGACGGACATGAAGCCGCGTGATCTCGTCTTCGACCTGTTCGGGGACTACCTGCGTTACCTGGGAGGCGAGGCGAGGCTGCAGGACGTCGTCCGTCTGCTAGCCGATTTCGGCGTGCCGGAGTCAACGTCGCGAGTCGTGATGACGCGGATGCGCAAGCAGGGCTGGCTGGGAGCACGACGCCAGGGGCGAGGCACCGTCTACTACCTGTCCGAACGCAGCTGGGAGCTGCTGGACGAGGGCCGGCGGCGCATCTTCGAGCGGGAGACAACGCCGTGGGACCGCAAGTGGCGCGTCGTCGTCTACAGCGTCCCGGAGACCGACCGCGGTGCGCGCGACCGCGTGCGGAAGCAGTTGCGGTGGCTGGGATTCGGCGCTCTCGGCTCGTCCACGTGGATCTCCCCGCACGACAGGCTCCAGGACGTGCGCCGTGCCCTGGCCGATGAGCCGTCGGTCCGAAGCGACCTGCTGGTGGCCACCTCCGAAGGCCCAGCCGCCGACCTCGACATGGCGCGCCGCTCCTGGGACCTCGACGCCCTGAACCGCACCCTCGTCGAGGCCCGTGACAGCTATCGCTCGCGGCTCGCCAAGGTGCGCGCTCTGCCACCCACCGGTGCCGACGCCCTCGTGGAGCGGGTGTCGTTGATCCACGGCTACCGGCACACGCTGTTCCAGGATCCGGACCTACCCCAGGAGCTGCTGCCCACCGGATGGGTCGGCGGGGAGGCGCATCAGCTGTTCCTCGAGCTGCACGAGCTGCTGCGACCCGAGGCCGAGAGCTACTGCCGCGCCGTCGTTGGTGTCGATTGAGCCACGACCGTCTCCTGAACCTTACGTCCGCACATAAGCTGGCAGGGACCCACACCTCCGCTGACGCAAGCGGCGCGCCTGTCCCCTACGTCAGCACAGGTGCGGGCGGGAACCCTCACCTCCGATGACGCAAGCGAGCGAAGGATCAGGCGAAGAGGTCGAGGACGCGGGGCGAGCCCTGCACCGCGGTGCGCTGCAGATGGTGGACGACGGCACGCAGGCCGCCTTCCTCCTCGCCGCCGCCGGCCCGGCCGGGACCACCATGGACGAGCTGCGGCATCGGGGTCCCGTGACCGGTGCTCTCGGCGGCATCGTCCCGGTCCAGCACCAGCAGCCGACCGTGCTCGTTCGCGCTGTTCGTCACCACGTCGCTGACGAAGTCGGCGTCGTACGACACGATCGACGCGACGAGGGACCCCCGACCGCGAGCCAACAGGTCGACGGCGTGGCCGGCGTCCCGGTAGCCCATGAGCGTGGCGACGGGGCCGAAGGCCTCCACCGTGTGCGGTTCGGCCCGGTCGACGTCGTCGGCGCGCAGCAGGGTCGGGGCCATGAAGGCGCCGCGGTCGGGGTCGGCGCCGACGACGTCCTTCGCCGGCGTGCCGCCGGTGACGACCCGGGCGCCACCGTCCCTGAGCCGGTCGACCGAGAACAGCACCTCGTCTCGCTGAGCGAGGCCGGCCAGCGCCCCCATCGTGACGCCCTCGGCCCCGGGAGCTCCGACCACGACGCGCGACAGCCGCTCGGTGATCGCCTCGGTGACGTCGTCGACAAGTGGTTCGGGGACCAGCGCGCGCCGGATGGCGGTGCACCGCTGGCCCGCCTTGCAGGTCATCTCGAAGACGACCGCGTCGGCGAACAGGTCGAACTCGGGCGTGCCTGGGCCGGCATCCGGCCCGAGCACGGAGCCGTTGAGGGAGTCGGCTTCGGCGTTGAACCGCAACGACCGCCGGGTGACGCTCTCGTGGCCCCGCAGCTTGGCGGCGGTGTCCGCGGAACCGGTGAAGGACACGAGGTCCTGGCCGCCGAGGTGGTCGAGCAGGTCGGCAAGGCTCCCGCTGACGAGCTGCAGGGCGCCGTCCGGGAGCAGACCGGACTCGGCCATGATCCGCACCGCGTGCTCGGTGATGTAGGCGGTGGGGGTGGCGGGCTTGACGATGGTCGGCACCCCGGCGATGAGCGCCGGTGCCAGCTTCTCCATCATCCCCCACACCGGGAAGTTGAAGGCGTTGATCTCCACTGCGACTCCGCGCAGCGGTGTGAGGATGTGCCGGCCCGCGAACGTGCCGCCTCGACCGAGCGGCTCGACGTCGCCCTCGGGCAGCACGTTCGTGTCGGGGAGTCC
>JASBSH010000431.1 GCA_030149025.1 Actinomycetales bacterium
TGGCTCGGCCTGCCGACGACCAGCGCCGAGTTCTCGGTCGGCGCGATCGCGCTGAGCGTCCTGGTGTTCCTGGGCATCCCCCTGCTGGCGGGCTTCCTCACGCGCACGTGGGGCGAGCGCCGGCGCGGCCGCGCCTGGTACGAGAACGTCTTCCTGCCGAAGATCGGCCCGGTGGCCCTGTACGGGCTGCTGTTCACGGTCGTGATGTTGTTCGCGCTCCAGGGCGATGCGATCACCTCCGCCCCGACGGATGTCGCCAGGATCGCCCTCCCTCTGCTCGCATACTTCGTGCTCATGTTCGGCGGCTCCTTCGCCCTGGGCAAGGCGATCGGTCTGAACTACGCCAAGACCGCCACGCTGTCGTTCACGGCCGCCGGCAACAACTTCGAGCTCGCCATCGCGGTGGCGATCGGCACGTTCGGAGTCACCTCGGGCCAGGCGCTAGCCGGTGTGGTCGGCCCGCTCATCGAGGTGCCCGTTCTCGTCGCCCTCGTCTACGGCAGCGTGTGGGCTGGACGGCGCCTGTTCCCCGGCGACCCGAGCGTCCCGATCGTCCCGGCCCGGAGCACCCACCCTGACCGCGAAGGACAGGCATGACCGACAAGCCCAGTGTGATCTTCGTCTGCGTCCACAACGCCGGTCGTTCTCAGATGGCAGCCGGCTTCATGCAGGCGCTGTCCGGCGGCGCCGTGGAGGTGCGGTCCGCCGGGTCGATGCCGGCCGAGCAGCTCAACCCGGTGGCCGTCGACGCCATGGCCGAAGTCGGCATCGACATCACCTCGGCACAGCCGAAGGTGCTCACCCCCGAGGCGGTGCAGGCGTCGGACGTGGTGGTCACCATGGGCTGCGGTGACACCTGCCCCATCTACCCCGGCAAGCGCTATGAGGACTGGGAGCTCGACGACCCCGCCGGCCAGGGCATCGACGCCGCCCGCCGGATTCGCGACGAGATCAGGACGCGCGTCGACGCACTGCTGGCCGACCTGCTCCCCGGTCGAGCCTGACCCCGGCCACCGTCCTGCCGGAGCCCCGGTTCTACGCCAACGGGTGAAGGACCGACGCGTCCGCTATGCACGTTCGCAAGAACCGTGTTGGTGTTGGCGAGGGGAGCGGGTGTTAGGGCGATGGCGGTGTCGAGGCTGTATCGCTGATGACCATCAGGTCATCAGCGATACAGCGCCCAGAAACACAGTGCCCCCGAGGCGCCCGCGCCGCCCCACCACGCCCGGCCGCCGCGTGCGGAAGTGCATGATCGCGCCCGAGGGAGCGGCGTGCGGAACTGCATGCACACGATCACGGGGTGGGGCTCGCGTTGGTGCGGGTGTCGATCCAGTTGGCCATGCGATGAACGAGGTCGTCACTCGCGGCCATCTCCGCGTGGCCGAAGCCCGGTTCCACCCAGAGCTCGGCGCCGCCGTCCCGGGCTGCCGCGTGGAGGGCTTCCGCATGGTCCAGCGGGAAGAACGGGTCGGCGTCCCCATGGACGATCAGAAAGGGAGTGGGAGCGATCCGGGCGGCGGCCGCCTCCGGTGAGGGCGGGTCCTGCTCCCAGCCGGCGGCCAGGACGCGGGTGCCGAACAGGTACCGGACGACGGCACGTCCGCCCGCGGTGGTGATCCCGCGGTCCAGGCGGCGCATCGCCGGGGTGCCGGTGTAGTGCCAGCGGCTGGGTCCGCTGACGGCGACGACGGCGTCGGGGTCGTGGAGGCGCTCTTCGCGGAGCCCGGCGTGCCGGACGACGACGGCCGAGCCCATCGACCAGCCCAGCGTGGCGACACGTCGGTACCCGAGCGTCCGGGCCCAGGAGACCGCGGCATCCAGGTCCAGGATCTCCTTGTCGCCGACGGTGCTGTGCCCCGTGGATGCGCCGTGGCCCCTGAAGTCGAAGCTGATGACGCCGGCGTGCTGCTGCAGGAGGGTGGCGATGCGGCGGGAGGCGGGTGAGCGCCAGGACATGGTGAAACCGTGCGCGGTGACGATCGCGAGGTCTCGTTGCGCGCCGTCCACAGCAGTTGGCGACGGGTCGTGGTGGGCGCTGATCCGCACGCCGTCGCCGGTGAGGAGCCAGCGGCTGCGTCGTGGTTCGCGTTCGAGCGGGCGGAACGGCGATGGCACACGGGCATTCTGCAACCGCAGGCAAGACGGCCACGCGGAAGCCCTGCGCCCTCCGTAGACTGCTCCCCTGTCCCCCTGGAGGCGCGTATGGCTCAGCTGCTGCTGCTGACGAACGCGCTCGCGCCCTCCGCCGAGGTCCTCCCGGCGCTGGGCCTGCTGCCCCACCAGGTCCGGATCGTGCCCGCGGACCCGGCCGCGCTGGTCCACGCACCGCCGGCTGACGCCGTCCTGGTCGACGGACGCCGCGACCTGGCCGCCGCCCGGTCCCTCTGCCAGATCCTGCGCACGACGGGACTCTCCTGCCCCCTCCTCCTCGTCCTCACCGAGGGCGGCATGGCGGCCGTTGCCGCCGACTGGGGAGCCGACGACGTCCTGCTCGACAGCGTCGGGCCGGCGGAGGTGGACGCGCGGCTCAGGCTCGCCGCTGGTCGCGCCGCGGACGAGGACGACGACACGCAGGTCTCGGAGATCCGCGCCGGTGACCTCGTGGTCGAGGAGGAGACGTACACCGCCCGGCTCCGTGGCCGCGTGCTCGACCTGACCTACAAGGAGTTCGAGCTGCTGAAGTACCTGGCGCAGCACCCGGGGCGGGTGTTCTCGCGCGCACAGCTGCTCCAGGAGGTGTGGGGTTACGACTACTTCGGTGGCACCCGGACGGTCGACGTCCACGTGCGCCGCCTGCGCGCCAAGCTCGGCGCCGAGCACGAGCAGCTGATCGGCACGGTGCGAAACGTGGGGTACCGGTTCGTGCCACCGACTGCTTCCGCCAGCGAGGATGCGGGTCAGCGTCAGCCCGCCCGCTGACACTGGCACCCCCGCGCTGACGCTCCGCACATCCCCTGGGCGCGTGATCATGGAATTCCGCCACCTCCCCTGCCCTTGCCCTGAAGCCGAACTTGCGCGACGTGGGACGAAAGGCTCTACCTGCGTGGCGGCGTCCGGCGCAGAGTCGTGCCATGATCGCGCCACGTGACGGTGCGCGGCGGACGCCAGAGGCGAAGTGCCCGCTGCGTCCCGGCGAGCCGTGCACCCTGTGCCAGATCAACGTGACCGGACCGCAGGACTGTGGGCTCGTCTACCTCGTGATGGACGACGACGAGCTGCGCGAGGAGCTGCGCGGCTACCGGGCCGCGGCGAAAGCGACCGCGAGGGGCCGCGTCGCCTGACGTCCACCCACGTGCGCTGCATCTTGAGCGACGTTCTGCAGAGCCGACCGCACGCCCTTGAGCACGAAACGGCAAATCGCGGCCTGCGGAACGTCGCCCAAGGAGGTGTAGCACCGAAGATCGAGGTAACGCTCAGTGAACTACGCTGTCCGGGTGTCCGCCGCTGCCGCCGTCGAGACCCTCGACCAGCTGACGGAACCTCAGGTCGAAGCGGTACTCGCTCTTGCCGACGCGGTCGAGCGCGCCGACGGCATCCGCCCGATCAACGAGGCGACCGAGCTGCGGTTGCGCTCTGCGACCACTGCCGGGACCGGCGGCGAGCTGTCTGGCGTGAGTGACGTCGTCCACATCATGGCGACGGGCGAGGACGGCGCCACGCACGGCTACGCGCAGGTGTCCGGCGCCGCCGGGGTCGCGCCGGAGATCGGGCTGGCCGTGCACCCGGACCACCGGCGCCGGGGCACCGGCCGGGCCCTGCTTCGGGCCGGGCGTGAC
>JASBSH010000402.1 GCA_030149025.1 Actinomycetales bacterium
GTGGTGAAACTGGACTGTCGACAAGCCCAATTCTCCCAAGCGGCAGGGCATCTGCTCATTTCGACGCGCCGGACCACACCGCCTTACTCGCGGATCTGGGTCAGAGCAGATCCGTCAGAGCAAGCCCGCATCATGCGCGAGGATCGCGACCTGCACACGGTTCGACAGGTCCAGCTTGGTCAGCACCCGCGAGACGTGTGCCTTCACCGTCGCCTCGCTCATGAACAGCTGCCGGCCGATCTCCGCGTTCGACAGCCCCTGCCCGACGGCAACGAGCACCTCGCGCTCGCGGTCTGTCAGCACGTCGAGCCGATCGAGCGCCTCCTGCTGCTGGCTTGCCGCACCGCCCGCCGAGAAGTGGGTGATCAACCGGCGGGTGACGGCCGGAGACAGCATCGCGTCGCCGTTCGCGACGACCTGCACCGCGTGCACCAGCTCGCGCGGCGGGGTGTCCTTCAGCAGGAAGCCGCTGGCACCCGCCCGCAGCGCACGGAAGACGTAGTCGTCCAGGTCGAACGTGGTCAGCACGATGACCTTGGGCGCCGGGTTGAGCGCCGTCACCGCCTCGGTGGCCGCGAGCCCGTCGAGCTTCGGCATCCGGATGTCCATCAGGACGACGTCCGGCCGGTGCGCCCGCACGGCCTCCACCGCGTCCGCGCCGTCCCCCGCCTCGCCGACGACCGCCAGATCCTCCGCGCTGGAAAGGATCATGGCGAGGCCCGCGCGGACGAGCGGGTCGTCGTCCACCAGAAGAACCCGCGTCATCGCACCCTCAGCTCGGACGTCCGTACCTCGGACGCGGGCCAGGGTAGCGAGGCGCGCACCACGAACTGCTTTCCCTCCGGCCCCGCGGTGAACTGACCGCCGGCGAGCCGCACTCGCTCACCCAGTCCGAGCAGGCCCATCCCGGAACCGGGCAGCAGCGGGTCGAGCGTGCGGCCGACCGGCTGGAGGTTCGCGACCTGCACCCGAAACCCTTCGCCCGGATGTCCCTCGATGCGCACGGTGGTCGCGGTGCCGTGTGCGTGCTTGTGGACGTTGGTCAGGGCCTCCTGCACGACCCGGTATGCCGTGCGGCCGAGTGGGTCGGGAACGGGCACGTCGGTCTGCACCCCGGTCTCGAGGGTGACGGGGACGCCGGCACGCACGGACGCGTCGACCAGCCGGTTCACGTCGGCGAGCGTGGGTTGGGGCGCGAGCGCGACTCCGTCGCCGGTGGTATCGGTGCGCAGGACGCCCAGGACTCCGCGAAGGTCCTCGAGCGCCTCTCGGGCGGTGATGCGGATCAGGCCGGCGGCGCGCTCGACCTGCTGCGGGCCGGCGTCCGGGCGGACCTCGAGCCCGCCGGCGTGCAGCGCCACCAGGGAGATCTTGTGCGCCAGCACGTCGTGCATCTCCTGGGCGATCCGTGCCCGTTCCGCGAGCCTCGCCTGGTCGGTGCGCAGGTGCTGCTCCGCCTCGGCGCGCTCGGCGCGTTCGCGCAGGGAATCCACCAGGTCCCGGCGGGCCCCGACGAAGGAGCCCATGCCCACGGCCATGCCGACGAGGAGGACGAAGCTAAGGGCGGCCACCACCGGGTCGGCGCCGCGGAGGGTGACGGCCGCTGTCGCGACAAGGATCCCGGCGATGGACAGCACGACCAGAGAGCGGTCACGCCGCCGGATCGCCAGGGCGAACAGCGTCAGGGCCATCAGCAGCTCGCCGAGGGGCAGGGCGGCGCTGGCGACGCCGGTGGCTGCGATCAGCACCGGGAAGCGTCGCCGCCAGAGCAGTGCAGCGGTGAGGGTGAGGTTCACGACGCCGCTCAGCAGCGCGCTGAATGTCTGGCCGATGTTGGCCGCCGCGACGATCGTGGCGAGGGTCCCGAGGACGCCGAGGGCCAGGTAGGCGAGATCGTTGAGCTTCCCCGAGTGTGAATGCGCGTAGCGACGGAGGGTCTGCCACCCCGTCGCGTCATGCTCGCCGCTCCCGCTCACGGGGTTCAGGGTAGGTGCGGGCCGAGTTGCGGTCGTCAGACCAATGGCTCGCACGCTGAACGGGATCACCGACTTCCGTAGGGGCTGGCTCTCGACCGCTGGCCGATGGGGCAGCGGGGCTGGCGACGGCAGTCTCGTCGCCATGATCGATGTCACCCACCTGACCAAGCGTTACGGCTCGACCCTGGCGGTCGACGACGTGACCTTCACCTGCGGGCCCGGCACCATCACGGGCTTCCTGGGGCCGAACGGTGCCGGCAAGTCCACGACGTTGCGGATGCTGACCGGCCTGACGCCGGCCTCCTCCGGTAGCTCGACGGTCCAAGGGGTCGCCTACCGGGACCTGCCGAATCCGGCCCGCGTCGTGGGAGTCATGCTCGACGCCACCGCTGCCCACCCCGGCCGGACCGGGATCGAGACGCTGCGGATCACCGCCGCGACCCTCGGTGTCCCGGCGAAGCGGGCCGGCGAGATGCTCGAGCGAGTCGGGCTGGCCGGCGCCGAGAAGCGGCGGGTCGCCCAGTACTCCCTCGGCATGCGCCAGCGGCTGGGTATCGCCCAGGCGCTGATCGGCGACCCTTCGGTGCTCGTTCTGGATGAGCCGGCGAACGGCCTTGACCCTGAAGGCATTCGGTGGATGCGGGGGCTGCTCCGCGACTTCGCTGCTCGGGGCGGGACGGTGCTGCTGTCCAGTCACCTGCTCGCCGAGGTGCAGGCCACGGTCGACCGGCTCGTCGTGATCGGCGGGGGCCGCATCGTCGCCCAGGGCGAGCTGGAGGAGCTGCTCGCCAGCAGCGGCGTGATCGTCAGGGCACTGAACCCGGGCGCGCTTGCACTGGCCCTGACCGAGGCCGGCCTGGCGTTCTCGTCGGCTTCGGAGGACGGCGCCCTCGTGGTCGAGGACGCCACGACCGAGCAGGTCGGCCGCATCGCCGCGGGCGCGGGCCTCGTCCTCACCGAGCTTCGCGACGCGGACGGCGCCGGGCTCGAGGACCTCTTCTTCTCCCTGACCAACCAGGAGGCAGCAGCATGACAAGCACGTCAGCTCCCGTCGAAACCGCAGCACGACAGGCTCACCCGAGTGCCGGCGTCCGGAACGTCCCAGCGATCGCTGCGGGTCGTCGTCCATCAATTGCTCGACTGACCGGCATCGAGCTGCGTAAGTCGGTGGACACGCGATCGGGACGCGTCCTGCTGCTGGTGGTCCTCGGGCTGGGGTTCGCAGGGCTGGCTTGGCGGCTGGTGAACGCCGAGAACACGCCGGTGTCGTTCGAGCTCTACCTGGGGACGGCGATGGCCGGTGTGCAGCTCATCCTTCCTGTCATCGGGCTGATGGCCATGACCTCGGAGTGGACGCAGCGGACGGCCCTGTCGACGTTCACGACCACGCCCCGACGGGCTCGGGTGATCACTGCGAAGGTCGTCTCCGCGCTGCTGCTCGGCATGGTGTTGACTGCGCTGATCCTCGTTCTCGGTTGGGCCGCAACGCTTCTCGGTGGCGCGATCACCGGGACGGAGCCTGAGTTCGACGGTTCCTTGAAGCTCGTCGGCGGTGTGCTGATCGCGAACCTGCTGAACCTGCTGATGGCATCGGCGTTCGGGGCGCTGATCCCGGTGACGGCGGCGGCGATCGTGGCGTTCCTCGTGGCCCCGCAGCTGTGGGTGGCCGCTGGACCGGCCCTGTTCTCCGGCGCCGCCCAGTGGGTCGACGTGTACGGCGCCTTCGGTCGGATCGTCAACTGGGAGTGGGTCGACCTGCCGCAGAGCGCGACGTCCCTCACCGCGTGGATCGTCGTTCCGCTCGCCGTCGGGGTGTTCATGAGCCTTCGGCGCGAGGTGAAGTAGAAGCCACCCTCTGGGTGATTTCAGGCCAAAACCCCGTTAGCGCAGGGTGGCCCTGTGCCAGTCCTATTGGTACAGGGCCACCCTGCGCCAAACGTGGATTGGCGTAACGCCACCCAGGATGGGCGGTTCTCAGCTCAGCAGCTCCAGCACGGCCTTCTCGATCGCGCCGTGGGTCGCGGGCTCCCCGAAGCTCGCCCCCTCGCCGAGCACCTCCAGCTGCGGGGCGATCGTGACGCCGTCCTCGAAGAGATCGATTACGCGGGGGTCGACGTACGAGGCCCGGGCCACCGAAGGCGTGTTGCCCAGGTACTCGGCGACCTCCTTCATCGCCCGGGCCGCTGCACGCTTGCGGGCCGTCTTGCTGCCGGAGGTCCTCACCGAGACGGCGAGCGCCACAGCGGCGAGAACCGTTGCGTGCCAAGTGCGAAAGTCCTTGGCGGACACCTCGCCGCCGACGACCTCCTTGACGTACTTGTTGATATCAGCGCTCGTGACGTCGACCCAGCGACGGCCGTCGCGGTAGGCCAGGAGCTCGTCCCCGCCCCCGCGGCGGCGCAGCAGCGTACGAACCGACTCCCGGACGGGCTGGTCGGCGATCGCGATGTACCGCTCCTTGCCGGACTTCGCCGTGTAGTCGAACACCACGGTCTCGCCTTCGACCCGCACGTGCTCACGCCGGATCGTCGCAAGCCCGAAGCTGCCGTTGGTCTCGGCGTACTGCTCACCGCCGATCCGGAAGAAGCCGAGGTCGAGCAGCCGGAACGAGGTGGCGAGCGCCTTCTCGTACGGCATGCCGGGCAGGGCGAGGTGCTCCTGCACCTGCTCGCGCGCCTGGGGGATCTGACGGGCCACCTCTAGCACCCGGTCGTGCTTGAGCTCGTCGCGCTTCTGCCGCCAGTACGGGTGGTAGAGGTACTGGCGGCGTCCGGCGTCGTCGGTGCCGACCGCCTGGATGTGCCCGTTCGGGTAGGGACAGATCCACACGTTCTGCCAGGCAGGCGGGATGACGAGGCCCTTGATCCGCTGGGCGTCCTCCGGCGCGAGGCGTCCCCCATTCTCGTCGAGGTACACGAAGCCCTTGCCGGCCCGCCGGCGCGTCCACCCGGGCGAGCTGGGCGACACGCGGCGCAGTCTCGGCACAGGAGGATCGTCCTGCGTACCCGCAGCCTCCGCACCTTCACGATCACCGTTCGATCAGTGGGGACGCCGGCCACGCGCTCTCACGATCGACGTTCGACCAGCGGGGACGCCGGCCACGCACTTTCACGGGACGGGTCCCTGCCGGCGCTCCTCCGGGAGGCCAACGGTGGTACCAGTACACCGGGCTCGCTGGCCCAATCCCGGCTAGGGATCCGCAACGCGTCCGGCGCCCGCAGACTTGGGGCAATACCAAGCCGACGTCCGAATCTGCTGATGATCGACCGGGAGACGGGCATCGAAGAAGACTGAACCGCGCGACTCGCGGCAGAGCCGGGCAGTGGGCGGCCTTCGCCGCCGAGCACGAGCTCGACCAGCCTGCCGGTGCGTGCAGGATGCCGGTTCATCCGACTGATGAAGAACTCGCGACCGGTGTTCCGCGTTGCGCGCCTCACCGAAGGCCCCGTTGACCCGACACTGCACTTCATGAGCGTGCGGCAACGCCGGTGGGACGGGCACCCGCCGGAGCGCCCCTACCGGCGCCGGGGGCGGCATCGCGCCGCATCCCGAGCGCGCCGCGTCCGCAACAAGGCCGAGGACCGGTCCGACGCGCTGTTCGCCGTGGCCGTCAGCACCGTCATCGCCCTGATGTTCTTCGGCTTCGCCGCCCGCGACGCCTACGACACCCGTGTCCTGGCCGACCGCGGTGTGGTCACCAGGGCCACGGTCACGAAGGTCAACACCGGCCGGTACGGCCCGCGCATCCACATCACGTATCGGGCCACGGAGGGGCGGGTGGTGCGGTCGGACACGACGAAGTACTACGACCCCGAGGACGGCCCCGCACTGGGCCGTGGTGACACCGTGCCGGTGCGGTACGACCCGCGCAGACCGAGCCGGGTGCAGGGCGCCGACTGGGAGCTTGCCGACTACTGGGACGCGGGGATGCTTGCCGTCATCGGCGCCGGGTTCCTGTTGCTCGGGGCGTTGCCTGCCCTGTACCGGGCGCGGCACGCGATCCGGCGCCGGCCACGCGACCACTGGTGGCCCTAAAGGGTTCGCACGAGAGCATCAACACGCCGACCTGCTACATCGCGCTGAGCCGAAGGCGGTCCGCGGCATGAGCGGATGTTGCCCCCTGTGCATCCGGGAATAGCAAGTGTCCGGCGCCGAAGTGCAAGACCATGCCCGTGGGTCAGCCAACCTCGTCCGTTCGCACGGTGGCCGTCGGTATCAGGGCGGGGCGGCGCTGAGCGTGAGGTCGTCGGGCAGGTGCGCGGTGTCATTGAACCGGCGGACCTGCCAGCGCTCTCCGGCGACTACGACCTGCGACAGGGAGCCGTTGTGCACCCGGGTGAAGGCGAAGGGCCGCGATCCGCTGGCTTGCGACAGCACCTGGCCGATCACCCCTGCGTGTGTCACGACGGCGACCCTTTCGTTCGGGTGGGCGGCCGCTATGCGCAGGACGGCGGTCCGGATGCGCTCAGCGAAGGCCGCAGCTGGCTCCGCCCCGGGGATCACGTCCCAGCGCTCCTCGGTGGAGACACGCAGCGCCATCGGGTCCCGCTCGGCCACCCGCTGCCGGTACACCCCGCCCTCCCACCCGCCCAGATGCACCTCGCGCAGGTCCGGCTCAACCCGCGCCGCCAGGCCCGTGGCGTCGAGCAGCGGCTGCGCGGTCTGTCGGGTGCGGCTGAGTGGCGTCACGTACACCGCCGCAAGC
>JASBSH010000007.1 GCA_030149025.1 Actinomycetales bacterium
CTGCTCGGGCGCGGCTGTGGGGTAGGTGGTGAAGACGGCCAGGTCGTAGCCGGTCGTGGTGTCCTCTCGCGTCAGAACGGCCCGGCGGGGTGCTCCAACGTCGCACGCCGGGCCGCTCGCCTGTCAGGGCATCGTCACCCTGATGCCGCCGACGCCGCGAGATCAAGACCCCAACCGTCCGAAGGCTGCTCGGCGCCGAGCATGACGCCCCCACCGTCAGACAACGTGCCGCCTAACACTGTGTAGACGCACTACCGGGAGTCGGTCAGGCAGAGGCGATTACGCCGCTCCGATAAGCGTCTTCCGTCCGACCGAGGACGGGAGCTCTTGCATCTGCTGAAACTGCCGGCAGTGAAGGCGGCCTGAGTTCAGTGGTGCCCGCCAGAACGATAGCGGTTGCCGTGGTGACCACCGCCGAACAGCCCGCCAAGGAAGCCGTCTTGCTGCTGCTGCGGTGGGTAGCCCCCGGGGCCCATACCGGCGGGTGGCGTCGCTTGGGGTGCTAGGCGAGCAAAGTACGCCGCCTCCGCTTCCGTGAGCCGCTCAAGCTCGCCACGGTCAAGGAAGATTCCCTGGCACTGTTCACACTGATCAACGGTCACGCCACTGCGCTCGTACTGGCGCATCGTGCCGCGGCACTTCGGACAGATCAAGGCATCCATGACGCCCTCTCTCCCTGTAGGGGTCCCACTCTGTAGTGCGTAAACTACGGAGGCCGACCGTCAGTTCCTGTGTATCGGCATAACCTTCGGCGACACGGGGCGCCTCGTACAGCGGTCCACACCGTGGCCTCGTCGCGAACGGAGCCTCGACGGGCAAGGATGAGCCGCTGCAGGTGTACGACCCTGCGGACTCTCGCCGGCTGAACGCCATCTTCAACGCGGGTCCGGGGGTTGGTGCGACGGCGTCCGAAGCCCCCGCGGACCCGCAGCCCGCGTAGGGCAGCGGTGCCGGTGACGCCGTGACGGTGGCCCGGCTGGGCGGTGGACGAGTTCGCCGTTCTGCTGGTGTCTGAGGACGCGCCCGAGGACGCCGTTCAGCTCGCGGACCTTCACCTTGAGGCGCTGGCCCAACCGCTTGCGGTGCAGGGCACTCGGATCTCCGTTCCGAGCAGCATCGGCATCACGACGACTTGAGGTGGAGCGGTGGACGCGCACCAGTTGTTGAGCGAAGCCGACATCGCTTTGTACGAAGCGAAGCGAGAGCGGGCCCGGCACAGCACTTTCAGGCCCGGCACCGTCACGGGTGCGGCGGAGAGGCTGCGCCTGCTGCCGCAACTGCGCGAAGCCGTGGAGCACGGCGCTCTGAGGGTCCTGTACCAGCCACAGATGGACGTGAGATGGGCGTGGCCTCCGGTCGTGTCGTCGCCGTCGAGACTCTGGTCCGGTGGGACCACCCTGTCGAGGGCGTCCTCACACCCGACACCTTCATCGACCTCACCGAGAGCGCAGGGCTGATCTCCGGCATCACGAACCGGGTTCTAGAGGGCCGCTCGACGCCTGTTGGCGTTGGCGCTCACGCGGATTCGACCTCAGCGTGTCGGTGAACCTGTCCGCCCGACAGCTTTCGGACATCTCCCTGCCCGCACGCATACGGGACATGCTCGACCGAAGCGGCGTGACGTCGTCCAGCCTCACCATCGAGGTGACCGAAAGCAGCCTGATGTCGGACGCCCGACAGGCCACCAGCATCCTTCGCGCGCTGCGAACCATGGGCGTCAGGCTGGCCATCGACGACTTCGGCGCCGGCTACTCGTCGCTCGCCCTGTTGCAGCGGCTCGCCGTGGACGAGCTGAAGGTCGACAAGAGCTTCGTGACGAACCTGGCGCGAGGCGGGTCCGACCAGACCCTCGTCCCGTCGATCACCGGGCTGGGCCACAACCTCGGGCTGCGCGTTGTTGCGGAAGGGGTCGAGACCGCGGCCACCGGCGCGTGGCTGCGCGAGGTCTGGTGTGACCGCTTGCACGGCTATCTGGTAGGGCGTCCGATGACGGCAGATGCCGTGGTCGCCCGGCTCGATGTCGAACCGGCCAGCTCGGAGCCACGGTTGCGGGTCGTCAACTCCTGAGGCCATGAGAGGGACGGCGCGCCGGTGCTGGTCTGCTGTCTGCTGGCGGTCGCGCTCGTCCCCTGACCGGGGGCCGGCTCTCGTCCCTCGCCTCTTGATGTTCCGATCCGGACGCCTGCTGTTCATGGCCCTCGTCGCGCAGGTCGTCGTCATGCAGGTGCCGTATGTGCCTGCGTCGCTGGCGTCGGAGCTCACCTCGCGTCGTACGTCCTGGCGGCCCGGTTCGTCGCGCTCAACCGTCACGTGCCGGGCCTGTGGTTGCTGGCTCTCGGCGCGGGCCTGAACGGTGCGGTGATCGCGCTCAACGGCGGCACCCTGCGGCATCTCCGTCAGCGGTGCGGGTCGCGGGGCTCGACGTCGACTCGGGGGCGCCGAACTCCGCGGTGCTCAGGGACCCGTTGCTGCCCCGGCTGGGGGACGTGTTCGCGGTGCCGCGTCGTGGCCGCTGGCGAACGTGTTCTGCGTCGGGGGACGTGTTGATCGTGCTGGGTGCCGCGTGGTTCACGCCGGGGCGCGGCGCAGTCAGGTCTCACCGCCGATGTCGACCTCGAGCGCCTCGAAGATCAGGTCCGAGCTGTGCTGACGGTGGCGGACGAGCCGGCCGAGCAGGGCGGTGCCGTACTCGCGGGTGCTCTCGACGTGCTTCTCGGCGTCGGGACCGCCAGCGGTGGCGAGTGCCTGGTCGAGGATCTCGCGGAGGCGGGTGTGGTCCGCGCTGAGCTGCGTGATCCCGTGGGCCAGGCGAGGTGCGGCCCTGACAATTTGCTCGTGGAGGCCGCCGGGACCTTCGGTGATGCTGATGTGGTCGCGCAGGTCGACCGACAGCTCCACGAGGGCGACATGCACGCGCTCGCTCCAGGCAGGGCCGGCAGCATGCACGGGGCGTGCGAGCGCCGCT
>JASBSH010000009.1 GCA_030149025.1 Actinomycetales bacterium
CCCGGTTGGAGGGGGCGATCGGCAGGCGCCTCGGCGACCCGTCCGACCCGCTGCTGGTCGCCGTCCGCTCCGGCGCGCGCTTCTCGATGCCCGGGATGATGGACACCGTCCTCAACGTGGGGCTCACCGACGACACCGTCGGCGGGCTGGCGCACCGCTCCGACGAGCGTTTCGCCTGGGACTGCTACCGCCGGCTGGTGCAGATATTCGGGCGCACTGTCATGGGCGTGGACGGCGCGCGGTTCGAGGAGGCGCTGGGTGAGGCACGCGGCCGGGCAGGCGTCGCGACGGACGACCAGCTGGACGCCGACGCCTTGCGTGAGCTCGTCACCACCTTCCGGTCGATCGTGCGCGAGGAGACCGGGTCGGACCTGCCGCAGGACCCAAGAACCCAGCTGCAGCGGGCCATCCACGCGGTCTTCGCCTCCTGGAACCAGCCACGGGCTCGTCTGTACCGGGCGCGGGAAGGCATCTCCGAGTCCCTCGGCACAGCGGTGAACGTGGTGGCGATGGTGTTCGGCAACACCGGCCCCGCCTCCGGCAGCGGCGTCTGCTTCACCCGCGACCCCGCCAGCGGCGCGCGCGGCGCCTACGGCGACTACCTTCCGAACGCGCAGGGGGAGGACGTGGTCGCGGGGATCCGCAACACCATCCCCCTCGCCGGCCTGAAGCAGCTGAACCCGGCCGCGTACGAGGAGTTGCTCGGGCACCTGGCCACCCTTGAGGGGCACTACCGCGACCTGTGCGACGTGGAGTTCACCATCGAGGACGGCCGACTCTGGATCCTTCAGACCCGCGTGGGCAAGCGGACACCCGGTGCTGCCTTCCGCATCGCGACGCAGCTCGTGGAGGAGGGAGCGATCGACCTCGACGAGGCTCTGTACCGGGTCACCGGGGAGCAGCTCGAGAAGCTGCTGCACCCGCGGTTCGCCGACGTCGGCGACCGGCAGCTGCTGGCCCGCGGGCTGCCCGCGAGTCCCGGCGCCGCGGTCGGGCAGATCGCACTGGACCCGGAGACGGCCGTGGCGTGGGCTGCGGACGGGCGTGACGTCGTCCTGGTTCGTCCGGAGACGAGCCCCGACGACCTCGCAGGCATGGTCGCGTCCGTGGCCATCGTCACCGCGCGTGGGGGCCTGACCTCTCACGCCGCGGTCGTGGCGCGCGGAATGGGGCGGACGTGCGTCGCCGGCGCCGCGGCGCTGTCGATAGACCTGACGTCGCGTCGCGTCACCGGGCTGGACGGCCTGGTGGCCGCCGAAGGCGACACCGTGTCCGTCGACGGCAGCACCGGTGAGGTCGTGCTCGGCACGCTCCCCGTCGAGCCCAGCGCGGTCGCCGCCGCGCTCGAGCACGGCGAGCACACCGACGACCCGGTGGCCGCCTCGGTCCTCCGGCTGCTGTCCCATGCCGACGCCCGAGCCCGCATGCACGTGCGCGCGAACGCGGACACCCCCGCCGATGCGGCGGTTGCCCGACGGCTCGGGGCGCGCGGTATCGGGCTCTGCCGGACGGAGCACATGCTGCTGGGCGAACGCCGGCGGCTCGTTGAGGACATCGTCCTGGACGCCGGGCGGGAGCACGCGCTGGCGGAGCTGCAGCGCCTGCACCGTGAGGACCTGGTCGAGGTGCTGAGGGCGATGGACGGCCTGCCCGTCGTCGTCCGCCTCCTCGACCCGCCGCTTCACGAGTTCCTACCCGATCTCACCGAGCTGTCCACCGAGGTCGCGCTTCTCGCGGCGTCCGGGACGGTTCCAGGCGCCATCCACCACCGGCTCGCCGCGGTGCGCCGCTGGCACGAGCAGAACCCGATGCTGGGGCTTCGCGGGGTGCGCCTTGCAGTGGTGGTGCCGGACATCCTGGCAACCCAGGTCAGGGCGGTTGCAGAAGCTGCGATCGACCTGCGAGAGAAGGGGTTCGACCCGAAGCCCGAGCTGATGGTGCCGCTCGTCGCGGACGTCGCCGAGCTCAAGGCCGTGCGGTCCATGATCGACGCGGCATTGCGGGACGTGACCGAGCAGCGCGGTCTGGGTGCGATCGACATCCCCATCGGCACGATGATCGAGCTGCCGCGCGCGGCTCTGACCGCGGACCGGCTGGCCCGGTACGCGGCCTTCTTCTCCTTCGGCACCAACGACTTGACGCAGACGACGTGGGGTCTGTCGCGTGACGACGCCGAGGGCAGTTTCCTGCCCGCGTACCGGGAGGCCGGGCTCCTGCCGTCGGACCCGTTCGCCCACCTGGACCCGGACGGTGTTGGCCGGCTCGTCCGGATCGCCGTCGAGGAGGGCCGCGCAGCGAATCCCGACCTTGAGCTGGGGGTCTGCGGTGAGCACGGCGGCGACCCGGCCTCGGTGGGGTTCTTCCACGGCGTGGGCCTGGACTACGTGTCCTGCTCCCCGTGGCGGATACCAGTCGCGCGGCTTGAGGCCGGTCGCGTTGTCAGCGGCGCCCTGGTGAACACCGGGCAGTCGGATACCCGATGACCCGGTCCCTCGGCGGCCATCTCCTCGCAGAAGAAGGGCCCGCGGGACAGAGGA
>JASBSH010000010.1 GCA_030149025.1 Actinomycetales bacterium
CGGCGTTCTACCTCGATGCGCTGTCCCGACTGGACGACTCGGAGCTTCGCGGGCCGACGGCGCTGCCCGGATGGACCCGCGCGCACCTGCTCGCGCACGTCGGGTTCAACGCCCGGGCGCTGCAGCGTCTGGTGACCTGGGCACGCACCGGTGAGCGCAACCCGATGTACGCGTCGCCTGAACAACGCGCGGCTGAGATCGAGGACGGCGCCACGTGGGACGCGGGTCGGCTGCGGGACCTGGTGGTCACCAGCGCTTCTGAGTTGGCCGCGGACCTGGACTTCTTGACCGAGGAGCAGTGGCGAGCCGAGGTCGTCACCGCGCAGGGCCGGACGGTGCAGGCCACCGAGTTGCCCTGGATGCGGACGCGTGAGGTGTGGATCCACGCCGTGGATCTGGACGCAGGCCTGTCGTTCGAGGACTTCCCGAGCGATCTCTGCGCCGCCCTGCTCGACGACGTCACGGCCCGTCGGTCAGCCCAGGGCAAGGACGGCGCGCTGCGGCTGCAGAGTGATGACGGCAAGGCGTGGGACGTCGCGGGTGCCGGCGATCCGGTCGTCGTGTCTGGCCCGGTGCACAGGTTGGCCGCGTGGCTGACCGGCCGCGGTGTCCAGGGCCTCGCACTCCTCCCCCCATCCCGTGATCTTGCAGTTTCGCAGACGGCCGGTGCAGAACTTCACCATCACGACACCCCCTCCTCTCGTGATCATGCATTTCTGCAGACGACACGTGCAGAACTGCATGATCACGACAGAGGCGGGGGGCTGCCGGCGCTCACGCCCTGGCTGTGAGGCTGCTCTTACGCATCAGAGCGGCATGAAGCGGCCACCGTTGACGTCGAGCACGACGCCGGTGATGTAGGACGCCTCGTCCGACGCCAGGAACAGGATGGGGTCGACGGCCTCGCGGATCTCCGGGAACCGGTCCAGCGGGATCGCGTCCAGCACCTCGCGCCGCTCGGCTTCCGGCATCGCGTCGTACATGCCCTGCAGCCGCCCGGTGAGGAACAGCCCGGGCGCGATCGCGTTCACCCGCACGCCCTGCCCGCCCACCTCGCGCGCGAGCCGCTTCGTCATGCCCACCACCGCGGCCTTGGATGTCGCATACGGGACGCCGGTCACGGGCGACGGCTGCCGGCCGCCGATCGACGACGTGGTGACGATCGCTCCCCCGCCGGCCTCGACCATGTACGGCACCGCCGCCTGGCAGCAGTAGAAGGTCCCCTTGACGTTCACGTCGACCACGAGGTCGACGTCGTCCGGCTTGATGTCCGGCAGGTCTCGCGGGGTCCCGAGCGAGCCCCCGGCGAGCGTGACCAGCACGTGCGGACCGCCCAGCTCCTCGTGCACGGCGGCCATCAGCGCCTCGACAGCCGACGCGTCCCGCACGTCCACGACGAAGCCGCGTGACGGCGTCCCCATCTCCTTCAGCGAGGCGACCGTCTCGTCGACTGCGGCCTGCTGCACGTCCACGACCGCGACGGAGGCGCCCTCGGCCGCGAACGCCGTGCAGACCTCGCGTCCGATGCCACCGGCGCCGCCGGTGACCACGGCGGTGCGCCCCTCGAAGCGGCGGCGGGCCGGGGACGGCGATGGGAACGTCTGCGTCATGGCCTCACGTTATCTTGACGGTCGTCGCCAGAACAACATACGCTGACCGTGTTCAGAGACGGCGACTCGTCGATTCCAGGAGTGCCAGGGTGCGGATAGCAGTCATCGGTGGCGGCCCGGGCGGTCTCTACTTCTCAGCACTGGCCAAGCAGCTCAACCCGGCGCACGAGATCACCGTGTGGGAGCGCAACGCGGCCGACGACACCTTCGGCTTCGGGGTCGTCTTCTCCGACGAGACTCTCGGCGGCATCGAGCATGCGGACCCCAAGATCTACGCAGCGATGGAGCGCGAGTTCGCCCGCTGGGATGACATCGACGTCCACTACAAGGGCCAGGTGATCGCCAGCGGCGGCCACGGCTTCGCTGCGATGAGCCGCAGGCGCCTGCTGCAGATCATGCAGGCGCGGTGCGCTGAGCTCGGCGTGACCGTCCACTTCCGCACCGAGGCGCCGCCGGTCGAGCAACTGTCGGCCGAGTACGACCTGGTGCTGGCCTCCGACGGGCTGAACTCGGTTGTCCGGCGCACCTACGAGCAGAGCTTCCGCCCGACCCTCGATGTGCGGCAGTGCAAGTACATGTGGCTGGGCACCGACAAGGTGTTCGACGCCTTCAAGTTCTACGTCAAGGAGACGCCCTACGGCGTCATGCAGATCCACGGCTACCCGTACGACGCGACGGGCAGCACCTTCATCGTGGAGATGAACGAGAAGGTCTGGCAGGCCGCCGGTTTCGACACGTTCGCCGACCGCGAGTGGCTTCCGGGTGAGTCGGACGAGAAGTCCATCGAGGTCGTCAAGGAGATGTTCGCCGACGTCCTCGAGGGCCACGAGGTGCATGCGAACAACTCACGCTGGATCAGCTTCACCACGATCCGCAACGAGCACTGGCGCCACGGCAACGTCGTCATCCTCGGCGACGCCGCTCACACCGCCCACTTCTCCATCGGCTCCGGAACCAAGCTGGCGATGGAGGACGCGCTCGCCCTGGCGGCCTGCCTCCACGAGAACCCGGACCTCGAGACAGCGCTCGAGGCCTACGAGGCCGAGCGCAAGCCGGTCGTGCAGTCCACTCAGCGCGCCGCGCAGGCGAGCCTGGAGTGGTTCGAGAACCTCGGCCAATACACCGATCAGGAGCCGGAGCAGTTCGCGTTCAACATCATGACGAGAAGCCGGCGCGTCACCTACGACAACCTGCGGGTGCGTGACCCGGAGTTCGTCCAGCGGATCGACGAGTGGTTCGCCGACCACGAGCAGCGCGTGGGCAACATCCCCGCCGACACGCCGGCCGAGGTACGCCCGCCGATGTTCCAGCCCTACAAGCTCGGCGAGCTCGAGCTCGTCAACCGCGTGATCGTCTCACCCATGGACATGTATATGGCGACCGACGGGATGCCCAGCGACTTCCACCTCGTGCACCTCGGCGGCAAGGCGCTCGGCGGCGCCGGCCTGGTGATGACCGAGATGGTGTGCGTCTCCCCCACTGGCCGGATCACCCCAGGCTGCACCGGCATCTGGAACGACGAGCAGGCGCAGTACTGGCGGCGCATCACCGATTTCGTGCACACGCAGACGCAGGCGAAGATCGGCCTGCAAGTGGGTCATTCGGGCCGCAAGGGCTCCACGAAGCTGATGTGGGAGGGCATCGACCAGCCGCTGCCCGAGGGCAACTGGGAGGTCGTCGGCCCTTCGCCGCTGCCCTACTCCCCCATCAACCAGGTGCCGCGAGAGCTAACGGTCGAGGAGATGGAGGCCATCAAGGCCGAGTTCGTCGAGTCGGCGCGCCTCGGCGAGCAGGCCGGTTTCGACCTCCTCGAGCTGCACTGCGCCCACGGCTACCTGCTGTCGTCGTTCATCTCACCGATCACCAACCGGCGGACGGACCAGTACGGCGGCTCCCTGGAGAACCGGCTCCGCTACCCACTGGAGGTCTTCACCGCGATGCGCGAGGTCTGGCCGGCGCACAAGCCGATGACCGTTCGCATCTCGGCCACGGACTGGGTGGACGGCGGCATCACCGGTGAGGACGCCGTCGCCATCGCCGAGGCCTTCCAGCAGGCAGGCGTGGCGGCGATCGACGTCTCCACCGGGCAGGTCACTTCGGAAGAGAAGCCGGCGTTCGGCCGTTCGTACCAGACGCCTTTCGCCGACGCGATTCGCAACCGCACGGGCCTGCCCACGATTGCGGTCGGCGTCATCTCCTCCTACGACGACGTCAACTCGCTGATCCTCGCCGGCCGCGCCGACCTCTGCGCCCTCGCCCGCCCGCACCTGAGCGACCCGCACTGGACGCTGCACGCCGCCGCCGAGCTGGAGTGGGAGGGCCAGTGGTGGCCCGTGCAGTACCTGTCCGGCCGCGACCAGCTC
>JASBSH010000022.1 GCA_030149025.1 Actinomycetales bacterium
CAGCTACGAGATCACCATGCGCGACGGCATCCCGTACGTGCGGTCCAAACGCACCTACGGACGACAACGCGAATGGACCCGCAACCGGCTGCACGACCACGCCAAACAAGCCAGCGAACTCGGCGCGCAACTACGCCTCGACCACGAACTCAGCCTCGACCCCGACCTGCGCGAACGACTCAACACAGTCAAGGACGCGAACAGCGAACCACCCGACCGCGAACCACCCGACCGCGAACCACCCGACGGCGAACCGCCGGGCGGCTAGCGGGGGCTAGCGGCGAGCGGGCGCTAGTCCGCGCCGCAGACCGACGCGAGGTCGCCGCGAAAGGCGAGCACGATCGGACCACCGGTGCAGAGCACACCCGGACGTGCGCTGCTGGCTTGCGTGCCGTCGTCCGGGCTCGTGCCGTTCTTCGCGCCGGCGGTGCCCTGGCCGCCCTGGCTCTGCTGGCCGGCCTTTCCTCCCAGCAGGAGGGTGAGGAAGTCGTCCGACTGGACGCGGTCCACGCGGGTGTTGTCCGGGTCCAGGCCGTTGATCTCGGCGGCGCGGCGGAACCCCTCGTCCCGGCCCATCATCTGGTCGGCGAGGCCGTTCGCGATCGCCTCCTTCGGGCCGTAGACGTACGCGCCGAGGGTGTTGCGGATGGTGTCGGCGGGGATTCCGCGCTTCGCCGACACCCAGTCCACGAACTGGGTGTACTCGCTCTGCAGCCCCTCGGTCATCACCTTGCGCTCCTCGGGCGTCATGTCCCGGAAGGGGTTGCCGAAGTCCTTGCCCTTGCCCTGGGTCAGGTACTCCTGCGTGATGCCGCCCTGCGCCTCGACGCCGGGAGAAAGGAGCGTGCCCTGCAGTGCGGTGACGTCGCGGTAGCGCTCGAACGGCCCCATGATCACGCCGATGCTGCCGACCAGGGTGCCGTAGTCGACGACGATCTCGTCCGCCCCGGCCATCGCGTACATACCGCCGGAGGCGGACATGCCGCGCACGTACGCCATCACCTTGCGCCCCGTGCGCTTCTGGTAGCGTTCCACCGCGTCGGCGATCGCCCGGGAGCCGTAGATCGTGCCACCCGGGGTGTTCATCTCGAGGATGAGCCCGTCGGCGTCGGAGGCCTCCAGGTTGTCGATCTGCTCGGCGACCTTGTAGCCGTACGTGCCGGCGACGAACGCGCCGCCGTCGGAGGAGTCACCGAGAATCACGCCGGTGACCTCGAACGAGATCAGCCGCTTGTCGGCGTCCGGGTTGCCCCAGACCGTGGTGGTGGTGGGCTGACCGGTCGAGGGCGCGCCGGCGCTGACCGCGGCACCGATGAGCCCGGCCACAACCAGGCCGAACAGCAGGGAGCCCACGATGCCGAACACGGTCAGCACCAGCCCCGCTCCGAGGCTGGCGCCCGCACCGAGGCCGAAGCCGCGCCGGAACGCGCCGCCCACCGGCGGCGCTGACGCGTAGACCGGCTGCGTCGGTGCCGGCAGCTGTTGCGGCGCCGGTTGCTGGCCGGACGGCTGGCCGGGCGGCTGGCCGGATGGCTCGCCCGGTGGTGGCAGGGGGTGTGGCTGACCGGACGGAGGCGGGGTGCTCATTCCCAAAGGATGACCTATGGGCCGGACGTTCAATCACGCTGTCCCGGTCACGCTGTCCCGGTCAGGCCGCCCCGTCAGGTGGGCCTGAGTACCACCTCGGGACGCGACTTGCCGTCGCGGTCGACGAGGACGGCGACCAGCTCGCCGTCCGGGGCGATCGCAGCCACCGGTCCCGACCCCTCGGAACCAGCTGTCGCATCTGCCAGTGGGAGCGCGCGGCCGTACCCGACTGCGACGGCTTCCGCGTCGTTGAGGCGGCGGACCGGCATCGCCAGCGCAGCAGCCTCGGCGAGCGGCAGGACCACCAGCTCCTCGGCGAGCTGCTCCAGGGTCCGCGTCCTGGTGACGTCGAACGGGCCGACGGCGGTGCGCCGCAGCGCGGTTAGGTGCCCGCCCACGCCGAGCGCCGCACCGAGGTCGCGCGCGAGCGCACGCACATAGGTCCCGGAGCTGCAGCGCACCCGGACGTCGACGTCGAGAACGTGCGTGTCGTCGTCCATGTCATGGGCGACCGCGAGCACCACGAACTCGTGCACGGTCACCGGGCGCGCGGCGAGCGCGACCTGTTCCCCCGACCGGACGCGCGCGTAGGAGCGGCGGCCGTCGACCTTGACGGCGCTAACCGAGCTCGGCACCTGGTGGATGTCGCCCGTGAAGGCTGCGGCGGCCTGCTCAACGCGGTCTCGGCGCAGGTCACCAACGTCGTGGCGCGCCGTCACCTCGCCCTCGGCGTCGTCGGTGACGGTGCTCGCCCCGAGCCGGATGGTGGCGGTATAGGTCTTGTCCGCCCCAACGACGTACGTCAGAAGCCGGGTCGCGCGGCCGACACCGCAGACCAGGACGCCCGTCGCCATCGGGTCGAGGGTGCCGGCGTGCCCGACCTTGCGGGTCCGGGCGAGCCTGCGGATCCGGCCGACGACGTCGTGGCTGGTCCAACCCGCCGGCTTGTCGACCAGGACCAGGCCGTCGGATGCCGGCGCACGGTCGGTGTCGTTCACTCGGCCGGCTCGTCTGCCTCATCGACCTCGTCAGCGTGGTCAGCGTCGGGCCGGCGGTACGGGTCGGGGTCGCCGGCGGGACGCGCGTTCTTGGCGAGCTGGGCGACCTCGGCGTCGCGGGCCGCGGCCTCCTGCAGCAAGTGGTCGATCGCGGCCGCGTTCTCCGGGACGGCGTCGGCGACGAACTCCAGCGTCGGGGTCAGGCGCACGCCGGTGCGCCGTCCGACCTCAGAGCGCAGCACCCCGCGCGCGCTCTCGAGCGCAGCGGCCGTGGCCTGCTTCTCGGTCTCGTCACCGAGGACCGTGTAGAAGACCGTCGCGTGCTGCAGGTCTCCGGTGACACGGGCGTCGGTGACGGTGATGAACCCCAGCCGGGGGTCCTTCACGCGGCGCTCAAGCGTCTCGGCGACGACGACCTTGATGCGGTCGGCCAGCTTCCGGGCGCGTGCGCTGTCAGCCATCGATTGTCCTTCCCTGCTACTCGTCCTCGTCGCTACTCGTCCTCGTCGGCCCACACCCGCGTGCGGGCCGACAGGAGCTCCACCTCGGGTCGTGCGGCGACCCACCGTTCGCACTCGGCCAGCACCGAGGTGCAGTGCCCGTGCTGCGCAGACACCACAGCAACCCCGACCTCCGCCCTGCGGTAGAAGTCGAGGTGACCGGTCTCGGCCACCGACACCTCGAACCGGCGGCGCAGCTCGGCCACGAGGG
>JASBSH010000023.1 GCA_030149025.1 Actinomycetales bacterium
GCCGCGGCTACTGGGTCTCGTGCTTGCGGGGGCGGTCGAGCAGCGAACGCGCCATGTCGGCGACCGGCCTCCCCTCGTGCACCACCTTCACGACGTGCTCCGCACTCGGCATGTCGACGCCGCACGACCGGGCGAGGTCGACGATGGAGCGGCACGACTTCACGCCCTCGGCGGTCTGTTTCGTCACGGCCATCACCTCGTCCAGCGTCATGCCCTTGCCGAGGTTCACCCCGAACGTGCGGTTCCGTGACAACGGCGACGCGCAGGTGGCCACGAGGTCACCGAGGCCTGCAAGACCGGCGAACGTCGTGGGTTGCGCGCCGAGAGCGGCACCCAGACGCGCCGTCTCGGCGAGCCCACGGGTGATCAGTGAAGCCTGGGTGTTGTCACCGAAACCCATGCCCTCGGCGATCCCCACGGCGAGAGCCATGACGTTCTTCACCGCACCACCGAGCTCGACGCCGACGACGTCGCTGTTGGTGTAGGGCCGGAAGTACGGCGCCGAGCAGGCCTCCGCCAGCTGCTCGGCACGCTCGTGGTCGACGCACGCGACGACGGTCGCGGTCGGCTGCTTGGCGGCGATCTCCCGGGCCAGGTTCGGGCCGGACACGACGGCGATGCGCTCGGGCGCGGCACCGGCGACCTCGGCGATCACCTCCGACATGCGCAGGTGGGTGCCGAGCTCGACGCCCTTCATGAGACTGACGAGCAGCGCGTCCTCGGGGATGAGGTCGCGGGCAGCGGCCAGGATCTCCCGCAGCGACTGGGAGGGCACGGCCAGGACGACGATGTCGGCGCCCTCGAGGGCCCACGACGAGTCCGTCGACGCCGCGATCGACTCGGGCAGCACGAACCCGGGCAGGTAGTCGGCGTTCTCGTGCTTCTCGGTGATGTGACGGCACGCTTCGGCCCGCCGGCCCCACATCCGCACCTTGCTGCCGGCATCGGCCAGCACCATCGAGAACGTCGTCCCCCAGCTTCCGGTGCCGAGGACGGCGACCCGTCGACTCACCTCTTGTGTCCCTTCGGGTTCCCGGTCACCGGCTCACCATGGAGCGTCGGGTCGTGCCGCACCGCAGTTGGCACCTCGCCGCGGATCACGGCGAGAAGCGCCGTGACGTCGTCCAGGATGGCGTCCGTCGCCTGGCGCAGCAGACCCGACTCCAGAGGACGGCCCGCGAAGCGCGTGAGGTCGACCGGTGGGCCGAGGTGTACCGAGACCGGGGTCGGCGGGAGGAGGTGCGGCACCTTGCCGTACGGCGGGAGGATGTGCTGAGGTCCCCACTGCGCCAACGGGATGACGGGGCACCCGGTCTCCAGGGCGACACGGGCAGCACCGGTCTTGCCGCGCATGGGCCACAGGTCCGGGTCGCGTGTGATCGTGCCCTCCGGGTAGATGACGACGCACTCCCCCGCCTCGACGGCGGCTACCGCCGCCGAGAACGCCTTCGAGGCGTCACCGGACTCCCGGTAGACCGGGATCTGGCCGGCCCCCCTGAGAATGGACCTGACGATCGGTAGCTGGAACAGGGCGTCCTTTGCGAGGAACCGCGGCAGCTCGCCGTGGTCGACCAGGAAGTGGGCCGCGGTCAACGGGTCCGCGTGGGAGATGTGGTTCGGGCAGACGACGAAACCCATGTCCCCCGGCAGGTGATCGGCACCCTGCCAGTCCCGACGCGTGATCACCTGCAGGACAGGGCGCAGCAGGCCGACGGCGAGCTTGTAGCTGCCGCTCATCGTGCGCCGGCGCACCGCACCTCCCAGTCCTCTCGTCACTTCCTCGTCCCGCCCGGTCGACCGGTCGTTTCCTCTGCCCGCTCGTCTTGTGGGGACTGCTCATCCTGTCGTCTGGCGTCCGGGGTGTCGAGCAGCCCCGCCGTGGGCCCGGAACAGCATGGCTGACACCATCGCGGCGTGCAGCGTGGGAACGTGCGGACCGGCTGGCAGCTTGTCCTGCCCGTCAAGGGCGGCGCCGACGCCAAGAGCCGGCTGGGGCTGGGAGCCCGGGCACCGCACGTCGCCCTCGCCATGGCGATGGACTGTCTGGAGGCCGTTCTCGCGTGCCCCTGCGTGTCTCGCGTCGTCGTCGTGACCGGGGACGACGCCACGCACGACGCCGTGTCCGGCCTCGGCGCCGACGTGGTCGCCGACCCACCGGCCGGCGGAGGGCTGAGCGCCGCCGTGCAGGCCGGGCTGGCCTGCGTCGCCGGTCCGGCGGCGGTGCTCCTGGCCGACCTTCCCTGCCTGCGCCCGCAGGACCTCACCCGCGCCCTGGAGGCGGTGGGTGAGGCACTGGCGTGCGGGGCGTCGTCCGTGTTCGTCCCTGACGCCGACGGTGTCGGAACGGTCCTGCTGGCGGGCCCGGCCCCCCAGGCGCTGCACCCCCGGTTCGGCGGCGCCTCCGCGGCAGCGCACGAGGC
>JASBSH010000024.1 GCA_030149025.1 Actinomycetales bacterium
GCCTCGAGCGCGGCGGCAAGGTCCAGGACCTGCTCGCGGGTCGCACCACCCGTGGTTGCGACGTCGATCACGGTGGGCCGGTTCGCGGTGAGAGTGCCGGTCTTGTCCAGGGCAACCCCGCGCACGGCACCGAGGGCTTCGAGCGCGGCGCCGCCCTTGACCAGCACACCGAGTTTGCTGGCGGCGCCGACGGAGGCGACGACCGTGACGGGAACGGAGATCGCCAGGGCGCACGGGGAGGCTGCGACCAGCACGACCAGCGCGCGTTCGATCCAGGTCCCTGGGTCGCCGAACAGACTGCCGAGCACGGCAATCAGCGTGGCGGCGATCATCACCCCGGGCACCAGCGGCCTGGCGATGCGGTCGGCCAGCCGCTGGCTGGCGCCCTTGCGGGACTGTTCCGCCTCGACGATCCTCACTATCCGCGCGAGAGAGTTGTCCTCGGCGGTCGTGGTGACCTCGACCGTCAGCACCCCGGTGCCGTTGATCGACCCGGCGAACACCTCGTCACCGGGACCGGCCTCGACCGGCACCGATTCACCGGTGATGGCCGATACATCCAGCGCGGTGCGACCGTCGCGGACGATCCCGTCCGTGGCGACCCGCTCACCCGGCTTGACCAGCATCCGATCCCCGACCCGCAACTCGGCCGGCGACACCACCACCTCGCCACCGTCGCGTAGCACCGTGGCCTGTTCCGGGACCAGGGACAACAGGGCACGCAGTCCTCGGCGGGTGCGGGCCAGGGAGTACTCCTCCAGGCCCTCGCTGATCGAGAACAGGAAGGCCAGCATCGCGGCCTCGCCGACCTCGCCCAGGATCACCGCACCTACCGCGGCGATCGTCATCAAGGTGCCAACGCCGATCTTGCCCTTGGCCAGCCGCTTGAGCGTGGACGGCACGAACGTGTACGCCCCGACCACCAGCGCCAGCGACTGCAGCCCCAACTCCACCGGCGGGCCCGCGCCCACCCAGCCCGAGATCAGCGCGACCAGCAGCAACACCCCGGATGCCGCAGCGAGCCGCAGTTCACTGACCTCCCACAACCGCTCCGGTTCCTGCTCCTGTCCCTCTGCGGCCCCGCCGGTGCGCGGCTCGTCGTCCGCGCAACACGCATCGCTCATAACGAAGCCTCCTTCGGCTCGTCGATCAGGTCAGAAGCACCAACGGCATCGGTGCCGTGGTTCGGGCACAACGCCACCGCGGACCCGGTAGCAGCCAGCAGCGTCTCCGCCGCCGCCAGCAGATCCATCAGTTCGGGGCGGGCCAGGCTGTAGAAGACCTGCCGGCCCTCTGGTCGGCCCACCACAAGCCGGCAACCCCGCAGGCACGCCACATGCGCCGACACCGTCGACTGCGCCATCCCCAACTCGGCCACCAGGTCGGCGACCCGCACCTCACCGTGGACGAGGCGCTGCAGGACCGCCAACCGTGTCGAATCTGACAGGCTGTGGAACAACGCCACGGCCGGGTCCAGCCCGGCCCCGGTTAGGTCGGAGGAGCGACCTTGCACTGCGCTATCGATCGTCATTTCTCGATAATACCGCGCTTGCGGATGGATGGGCTCGGGCGACGTCCGTCGGGCCGATGCAGTTCTTGCCCCGTGCGGCAGGACCGGGCCGGTTCGCCAGGCGTTGCAGGCGTGGTTCCCTATCGACCCACTCTTGACCGACGCATCTGCAACCTATCCGGTGGCAAGAGCCCAACCGGACGCCGACAAACTCATCAACGAGGCGCCGCAGCACGGTTCATCCCGCGTACTCCCAGTGCCAGGGTTCGGGTTTGCTACCCCCTTGCTGCGCCCACGCCGGAAGGAACCAGTTGAACCTGGCCGCGTTGTCACGCATCCACGCGTGCTGAGCCGTGCCGAACTGCTGCACGCCGCCGCACAAGTCCACGGCCCTGCCCCAGCCGTGGTTGCTCGTACCGGGAACGGCTGCCAGTGACGGCTTGGACGCGCTGAGGGCAATCTGCGAATCAAGCGTGCGGTAGGAGTCCGTCACGCAGAGCGGTTCGCCCCACTGCCTGGCGTACTCCTCCGAGAGCAACTGGAACGCGCCGGCCGCATCTACTCGCAGCAGGTGCCCGGGCGCGCCCCACAGCGGACACAGGGACGACGTCGGAAGCCCGCCGTTCGAAAACCCCGCGAAATCCCCGCCACTGCACTCCCCGAGCGTTCCGGTGATCAACCTGGAACGTCCCGCGTCTTCGCGAACGCGGGCGTCGGCGACGGCACGAGCCGCCGCCATCCGCGCCAGCTCGTCCTGCGCCGCCGTGGCCGCGTCTTGTGCATCGCCGAGCAACGACTCCAGCGCCATCAGCTGCTGGGTCTGCTCGCGGACGGCCTCCTCGCTCTGCCTTCGCGCCTCCTCGGCGGCGGCAGTCAACTCCGTGGCCAGCTCAGCGGTCCGCTGTGCATCTTCGGCGGTCAGCGACTCCTGCCTCTCGGCCCCAACCGCTGCGACCGTCGCTGTCGCCCTCGCCCTGCCAACACGGTTCAGGACAAGCAGGTCGTGCCCCAGGTCGCCACCGCTGCCACTGGTGAGGGCTACCACCAGCGGATCGAGATCCTGCATGGCGCCACCGGAACGGTACGCCTGCGCCGCCCAGCGCCCAAGAGCCGCGCGGCGGCGACCGGACTCCTCCAGGGCGAAAGCCAGCCTCTCCGAAGCCTCCCAGTTGCGGGCCCGAGCGTCGTCTGCCGCCTGCTGGGCCTGTTGGTAGGTCTCCAAGGCAGTCGATGCCCGTACCGTCAGCTCCTCCAGTCGGGCCCGGGCCGCGGCCACGGAGTCCTCCTGTTCGCGCGCGGCGTCGGCCAGGCGAGCTGTCTCAGACCTTTGCTGCTCTACTTCCTCCGCAGAAGGCGTGGCAGCCGTTGAGGTGGCTGCTGCGGCCGAAGGCGGCGCGAAGGCCAGCCCGAGCGCAAGCACAACTAGGGCACCCAACCGCCGAGCAGTTGTTGCTATGGGGAAGCGGTGGGTTTGGAGCGGCACCCCTTCCGCATCGACACGTCACGCACGGTGCTTGAGAGGCGTCGGGAGTCCGCGTGCGGCCAGAGTGTGCCTCAGAAACAGCACCAACTCACCGCCGTCCGGCGCCGCAGACAAGGGCCGGCGCAACATTGGGTTCGGCGGAGAAGCGCGTGCACCGAACGTTGCCAAGGCTCTTACCCGTGCAACGGTGACGTCCTGGAGCGCCCGCTCGTCCAGTCGAGCGAGGGGCGAGGACCCGGCGTGCCGCGAGGAGCAATTCTCAGCCAGTCCGTGGACCGGCGAGGGACCGGCCTACTAGCGGCGGACGCGATGCGGCGGCGGGACGTGCAGGTGCCGTTGCCGAACGACTGCTGCCGCCACCCGGCTTGCGTCCTTCTGAAACGGTGCAGGTGCCTGGTCAGCAGCCTCCTTGACCGCATCCGGAAGGCTGCTGCGCAGGTCCTCGACCCGGCTCACGGCCAGCTCGGGTTGCAGCTCCAGCGCAGTCGCGATGCTGACCCAGTCCTCGATCGTGACGTCGCGGACGTGCCACGCCCGCCCGACTCTCATCGAGCTGCGCACCGCCTCACCGGGCTTGAGGTACGGCGCGTAGCTGGCCGCGTCATACAGCGGTGCCAGGGCGACGCGCGGACCGCGCAGCAACAGGCTGTAGTTCTTCGCATGCGCGTCGCTGCCGCCGACCAGGACGTTGAAGGCGAAGGCATCGAAGAAGAGGGCCCGCGCCGGCGCACGGTCGTCAAGCCCCAACGTACCGAGCAGCGCGGCGACGTTCTTGACACTGGGGCCCCCGTCGGCCTGGTACTTCTTTGACGACGGGTAGCTCATGGCCTGCAGCAGATCCTCTTGGTGAAGGCGAAGCCACTGCCCATCACGGTACCGGCGCCGGTCGTACCGGGTCGAGACCAGTGTCTTGGCGCCGCCGAAGTCAACGAGGTCGACGTGCGCGACCCGCAGCCCCAGCAGGCCGGCAGCGCGCAGGCACACGAACTCGTTGACATGCAGGTCGCCGAAGCGGGTCCCGGCGTGCGTGGGCTTCAGGATGTGCGTCGTCGGGGTGGAGTCGTTGGGCACGCCCCAACTGCCGTCGTCCAGCAGGTGCAGGGCGACCTTGTTCTGTGCGCCGGCCAGGCTCCACCGTCCCGAGCCCTCCCCGACTTCCCAGCCGGCGTCGCGCACGGTTAGCTCGCGCAACATGGCGCAGACCTCATCGTCGGAGAGTCGGCGTACGTCGCCCGTGCGCTGAGCCGCGTCAGGCGGGTCGACGTCGACGGGAAGGACCTGGACCGCCCCGGCAGCATCACGACCGACGTGCCGCAGCAGGGCGAACGGGTTGCGCGCCGACACCTGGAAGCGGCGGCCCCACTCCTCACGCACGGACGCGCTATCGGGCAGGAGCCCGTCTAGCCACGCTGAGACTGCGCGGTGGCCGTAGCGGGCGCCGGACAACGGCATCGATAGTGACAACGGGGTCGGGGAGCGACGGGAGGTGTAGTCGCTGTCGTATGTGAAGCTTAGTGCTCCACCGCTGGCCTGCTCGAGACGCCCGGCAGGCACTCCGTCGAGAAAGACGTTCAGCTCGGCCATGACGGGTCCCCGAACAGGTCGGCGAAGGGATCGGCGTCTACGTCGGGCTTTGGCGATGGGGCGAGCTGGACGGCCAGGTCGAGCGCGGCGAGGACGTCTAGTACCTTGCGGAGCTCCGCGCCGGGATTCGACCCTGTCTCGAGGCGAGACAGCCACTGGCGGGATACGGCTGCGCGCTCGGCGAGCGATTGTTGGCTGAGCCCTGCAGCACGGCGAGCATCGCGCAAGGCGGCGCCAAGGTCTCGCACGGTAGTGAGCATGGCTCTCCCATCTGGCGGTGTCGTGTGCGACGACAATGTGAGACGTCACGATATCGCGACAATCCCAATTGTCGTCGAGCCGCGACAAACGCCAGTGTCATGGCGCCGTGACAGTGGCCTGGCGACCGAACGCGACCTGTCGCATGCTGTATGTGGGCGGCACCCGTCTCGTCTCACGAGTTGCTTGCGCTGTTCCGGGCCCCTATCGCGCGCCGCCTCGCTGTCGCCGGGCAAAGCGCAGCCGACCCGTTTGCGCCGCTCCAGACGAGGGCGTCCAGGAGCCGCTGTTGTGGTGGTGGCCAGGGGCGGGGTCGAACCGCCGACCTTCCGATTTTCAGTCGGACGCTCGTACCAACTGAGCTACCTGGCCGTGCCCCGCAAGCCGCCGGGGCGCGACACACTATACCGACTCGGCGGGCTTGCTCCGTCGCGCGGCCCGAGCACGCACGGCACGGTCGCGGCAACGGCGACGACGAGCGTGACAGCGAGCAGCACCTGCTGCATCACGGGTCCCGACCACGGGAACGTCAGGCCAGGGAACGACAGCTGGGGCCAGGGCACCGCGGCGACCACCGCCAAGGCGATCCCTGCAATACGCCGCGTTTCCAGGAACACCAGCAGGGCCGCGACCGGCAGCCACACCCAGTGGTGCCGCCACGCGATCGGCGACAGCACCTCCGACAGCAGCCCACCCATAACCACCAGACGGGCGCTCGAGGCGAGGTCGAGTGGGGAAAGTGCGTGTCGTCGTCCACGTCCCGGTTCTCTGAACCACCGCGCGACCGCGACGAGGGAGACCACGAGCGCCACAGCGAGAGCCAGGATGATCTGGGGCTCGCCCACGCCTGCGCGCGCCAGGACGCCGGCGAGTGAGCGGTTGCTGGGGTGCCACAGCTCACCGACGCGCTGGGTCCGCCAGAGGAGGCGGGTCCAGTAGGCGAGGGACGCGCCGGGTAGCCCGAAGGCCGCCGCGGCCGTGATGGCGACTGCCGTGATGACGCCGACCAGCACGAACCGCCAGTGCCGGAGAACCGCCGCGACGACGAGGATCAGAGCCGGGTTGACGTGCAGGGCGGCGGCCGCGCCGGCTCCTGCACCCGCGAAGCGCGGCACGTACAGCACGGGCAGCACCACCAGCGCGACGAGGAACACGCCCACCTGTCCGTAGTGCACCGCCGAGCGAACGCCATCGCTCGCGACCATCGCCTCAATGCCGAAGAGAGTTGGGCTCCTTCGATCGCCGCGGGGAAGCAGCTTTCGGACGACCAGCACCGGGAGCACGACCGCGGTTGCCAGCGTCGTCACCATCCAGCCGGCTTCGACGACCTGCAACGGCAGGGCGCGCATCGGTGCCAGGACCAGCGCGGCGGCCGGTGGGTACGTGAACTGCTGCCCGTTCACTGAGTGGGCTGCGTACAGGTCCCGGCCGTGCACAAGCGAGCCGGTGGCCGCCCAGTACACCTGGAAGTCCGACAGTCGGCGATGCGCTGGTGTCAACCACCGTGCGACCGGCTCGGCGAGCGTCGCGATCACCTGCAGACCGAGCAGCGTCACCGCGACCGCGGTCGCGACGACCCGGACGATCTTGAGGACGACGACACGCACGCGGGTGCCCGCGCTCGGTTCCGGTGTGGTCGCCGCGTGGTCGTGCGCCGAGCTGAGGGCGCGGCGCGGTTCGCGACGAGGTGCCACGCAGGGGACATCTCTGCCGTGTCCCGCTGCCAGGCACAGCGAAACGTTAGGAGCTGCCGGCTGAGGACACGGTGAGACGCCGGATTGCGCCGGCCGCCGCGCTGCGAACGTCACGGAGTGCCACAACGGCAAGGACCGAACGCCGCGGAGTGCCTCAGTGGCCATAGGTTCGCCAGGGTGGTCCTCAGCGGCGGGGACGGAACGCCTCGGAGCGCCTCAGCGGCAAAGGGTGAATGCGGCAACGGGACTCACGCGCCGATTGGGATGAGCCGAGAACGAGTTCGGGCAGCAACTCAAGCGTTGCTGCCCGAACGAAAGAGCGACCCCGACGGGACTCGAACCCGCGACCTCCGCCGTGACAGGGCGGCGCGCTAACCAACTGCGCTACGGGGCCTCGGTGGTGCTGAGACCTTCTGCTGTACTGCGTACCCCCAACGGGATTCGAACCCGCGCTGCCGCCTTGAAAGGGCGGTGTCCTAGGCCGCTAGACGATGGGGGCCTTGCTGACGCCCCTCGCCCGCGATCCAAGGCGTCGAACCGTTCGAGGACTCGCGTAAGCATACGGGCAGTGGGGGCCGAGCTCCAAAACCGGGGTGGGGGAGACTGCTCGGGTGCTGGAGATGAGCCGGGAGGAGTTCGAGGAGGCGGTCTCCGACGGGCTCGACATGATCCCCGAGGAGCTCGCGCAAGCCATGTCGAACGTGGTCGTGCTCGTCGAGGACGACCCGCCGCCCGGCGACCCGCATCTGCTGGGGCTGTACGAGGGGACACCGCTCACCGAGCGGGGTGAGTGGTGGGCAGCCGGGTCGCTGCCGGACCGGATCACGATCTTCCGCAACCCCATCCTGGGCATCTGCGACACCAGGGACGACGTGGCGGAGGAGGTGGCGGTCACCGTCGTGCACGAGGT
>JASBSH010000029.1 GCA_030149025.1 Actinomycetales bacterium
CTCCAACGTCGCCTACATCCGGGTGTCCAACGGCGTGGGGGCCGGGTTGGTGCTCGGTGGCCAGTTGTTCCGTGGCCACGTGGGGACTGCCGGCGAGATCGGACACGTGACGATCGACGAGAACGGCCCGGTCTGCCGCTGCGGCAATCGCGGTTGCCTGGAGACGTTCGTCCGGGCTCCCGTGCTTCTGGACATGCTCCGGGCCAGCCACGGCTCCATGTCGCTGCGCGAGGTCATCGCGAGGGCCCGACAGGGCGATGCCGGCTGCCGGCGCGTCATCGCGGACGCAGGTCGGCACATCGGCGTCGCCGTCGCCGGGGTGTGCAACCTGCTCAATCCGGAGCTCGTGGTGCTCGGAGGCGCGCTGGCCGCTGCCGAGGACCTGCTCCTGGATCCGATGCGCGACGTGGTCGAGCGGTTCGCTCTACCGGCGGCCGCGGAGCGCGTGCGTGTTGTCGCCGGCCAGCTGAAGGAGCGTGCCGAAGTCCTCGGGGCCGTCGGCCTGGCCGTCCGGCACGCGGAGGTGGCGACCGCTCGCAGGGGTCGGGCTGAGGCAGTCGTGAGCGGGTGACGCCTGCACAATCGGAGTTCTTTGCGTTCAACTCTTGACGCCAAACGATCACGCTGAGTTGACTGCGACGTGGAGCGAGCAAACTGCTGCTCAGCGACGTGCGGAGGTCCACGTGTTCAGTACAACCCTGCGGCGCTCGTTGGCCCTGGCGGCCACCGGAGCACTGACGATCGTTTCGCTCGCTGCCTGCGGCGGGGGCGGCAGCAGCGCCGGCGGCGGCGACGCGACCGCGACCGGCGGCGGAGACGGAGGGAGCAGCAAGGCGGGCAAGATTGCTCTGCTTCTACCCGAGTCGAAGACGACACGCTACGAGTCGTTCGACCGGCCCATGTTCGAAGCGAAGGTCAAGCAGTTGTGCCCCGGCTGCCAAGTGGTCTACTCCAACGCCGACCAGGACCCCGCAAAGCAGCAGCAGCAGGCGGAGGCGGCGCTCACCGAAGGCGTGAACGTGATGGTCCTGGACCCGGTCGACTCGACAGCGGCGGCCTCGATCACCAACTCTGCCAAGAGTCAGGGCGTCCCGGTGATCGCCTACGACCGGTTCATCAAGGGTGCGCCGATCGACTACTACATCTCGTTCGACAACGTGAATGTCGGCGAGCTGCAGGGCAGCGCTCTGGTCGACAAGCTCAAGGCCGACGGCAAGACGTCCGGCAACATCCTGATGATCAACGGCTCGCCCACGGACAACAACGCAGGGCAGTTCAAGCAGGGCGCGCACTCGGTGCTCGACTCGAGCGGCTTCAAGATCGCCGCGGAGTACGACACCCCGGACTGGAGCCCGGACAAGGCCCAGGCGTGGACGGACGGCCAACTCGCCCAGTCGAAGGACATCGTCGGCGTCTACGCGGCAAACGACGGCACCGCCGGCGGCGCAATCGCGGCGATGAAGGCCGCGGGGATGAACCCGCCTCCTCCGGTGACGGGGCAGGACGCCGAACTGGCTGCGATCCAGCGCATCCTCGTGGGCGACCAGTACATGACCGTCTACAAGGCGATCAAGCCTGAGGCCGAGAAGGCCGCCGAGCTCGCCGTCGCGCTGGTCAACGGTGAGAAGCCGTCCGTGCCGGACAAGGTGGAAGGCATCCCGTCTGTCCTGCTCAAGCCGGTCGCGGTGACGAAGGACAACATCAAGGACACCGTGATCGCCGACAAGTTCTACACCGTCGAGCAGATCTGCACCGCCGACTACGCCCAGGCCTGCAAGAACGCTGGCCTCTGATTCGGCACCTTGCGGTGGGCGGCGGGTTGCTGCCGCCCACCGCCTCGGCTCACCATCAGGCAAGAACAACCGGGAGCGAAGGACGGTTGGCATGACCGCGACGACCACAGATCACGGGACCGGTCCGACCGACGCGCGATCCACGGGGCCAGTCCTCTCACTCACCGGCATCAGCAAGCGCTTCGGCGCCGTCCAAGCCCTCAGCGACGTCTCACTGGAGGTTCGCGCCGGCGAGGTGGTCGCCCTCGTGGGTGACAACGGCGCGGGGAAGTCCACGCTCGTGAAGGTCATCGCCGGCGTCCATCCCCCGGACTCCGGACGGGTTGAGGTCGAGGGGTGGCCTGTCACCATCGACAGCCCAGCCGCGGCGCAGCGCATCGGCATCGCCACGGTCTTCCAGGATCTGTCCTTGTGCGACAACCTCGACGTCGTCGCCAACCTGTTCCTCGGCAACGAGGCACTGCACGGGCCGACGATGGACGAGGTCGAGATGGAGCGTCGGTCCTGGGAGCTTCTCCGCCAGCTCTCGGCGAAGATCCCCTCCGTCCGCGTCCCGGTCGCCAGCCTGTCCGGCGGTCAGCGGCAGACCGTCGCGATCGCCCGATCGCTGCTCGGCAACCCCAAGGTGGTGATGCTCGACGAGCCGACTGCGGCCCTCGGCGTGGCGCAGACCGCAGAGGTGCTCAACCTTGTGGAGACGCTCCGCGACCAGGGGCTGGGTGTCCTGCTTATCAGCCACAACATGGCCGACGTCCTTGCGGTCGCCGACCGGGTCGTCGTCCTCCGGCTCGGGCGCAACAACGGCGACTTCGAGGTGCCGCACACGACGAACGAGGAGATCGTCGCCGCCATCACAGGCGCCACCAACAACGCCGTCAGCGAGCGGTCCCGCCGCACGGCTCAGCGTCACGCGGACCAGGAGGCCCAGCCGTGAGCACCACCAGCGAGCCCCAGCTTCCAGCCGACCTGCTCGACACCCGGCTCATCCAGGAGCAAGGGCTGCGCGGCTACGTCACGGGTTTCGCGTCCCGGCTGCGCTCGGGGGACCTCGGTTCGATGCCGGTCGTCGTCGGGCTCGTCGTCATCTGGTTGGTCTTCTACCTCCAGAACGACGTCTTCCTGTCGAGCCGGAACCTCGTCAATCTCGCCCTGCAGTCGGCCGCGATCGGGACCATCTCGATCGGAGTCGTCCTCGTACTGCTGGTCGCGGAGATCGACCTTTCCGTCGGCTCCGTCAGCGGCGTGTCCGCCGCCGTGCTGGCGGTGGGGTTCGTCAACAAGAGCTGGCCTTTGGTCATGGCTGTCGCCGTCGCCATCCTGGTTGGTACCGCGATCGGGCTGCTCTACGGCTTGCTGTACACCCGGTTCGGTGTACCCAGCTTCGTGATCACCTTGGCGGGGTTGCTCGGTTTCGTGGGACTACAGCTCAAGGTCCTCGGTGACACTGGTTCGATCAACATCCCGTTCGACACGTGGTTGGTGAAGTTCGCCCAGCAGGCGTTCTTGCCTGCATCAGTCGCGTACGCCCTGGCGGTCGCCGTACCCGCCCTGTACGCCGTCAGCCGCGTGCTGGGCAACCGTCGGAGGGCCGCCGCCGGCCTGTCGACCCAGCCGGTTGTCGACATCGGTGTGCGAGCGGGGCTGCTTCTCGTCGCGCTGCTCATCGGCACCTGGTACCTCAACCAGGACCGTGGAGTCTCCGCAATGTTCCTGCTGTTCCTCGCCCTCGTCGTCGTCATGGACATGCTGCTCCGCAAGACGCGCTGGGGCCGATCGGTGTACGCGATCGGCGGCAACGTCGAGGCTGCGCGGCGGGCCGGCATCGCTGTCAACCGGGTCTACGTGTCGGTGTTCGTGCTGTGCTCGACCTTCGCAGCCCTCGGAGGCGTGCTAGCGGCCGCGCGCGGCGCCGTCGCTGGGCAGAGCTCCGGCGGCGGTGACACCAACCTCAACGCCATCGCCGCGGCGGTGATCGGTGGCACCAGCCTGTTCGGCGGGCGGGGCAGCGCCTACTCGGCGCTGCTCGGCGTCCTGGTGATTCAGTCGATCTCCAGCGGGCTAACTCTGATGAACCTGGACTCCTCGGTCCGCTACATGATCACCGGCGCTGTGCTGCTCCTGGCCGTCATCATCGACTCGCTGTCCCGGCGGTCGCGCAGGTCGCACGGACGGGCGTAACGACGGCCCTTCTCTAGCATCGGCGTATGCCGTGGCTGGAGATCATCGGTTGGGTCGGGTCAGCAGTTCTGGTGTGGTCGCTCGCGCAGGCGAGGGTGCTCCGGTTCCGGTTCCTCAACTTCATCGCCTCCGTGGTGCTGACCGGCTACAACGCCGTCGTCGGGGTGTGGCCGATGGTCGCCGTGAACGCCGTGATCGCGCTGATCGACGCCTACCACCTGGTCCGTCTGCTGAGGGACCGCGACGACGAGCTCGCCTACGAGGTGGTCGAGGTCGGCCCCACCGAGGACTACCTCCGGCACATCCTCCGCCGCTACGGACCGGACATCGAACGGCACAACCCCGGCTTCGTCTGGGACGGGGCGGTCCCCGGCTCGTCGGCCTTCCTCGTGCTGCGCGAGAGCGAGACGGTGGGCATGGTGCTGATCCGCCAGCGTCCGGACGAACCCGGCGTCGGCTACGTCGAGCTCGACTACGTGACACCCCGGTTCCGGGACTTCACGGTGGGCAAGTTCGTCTACCGCAAGGGTGGGCTGCTCACGAGCCCGGGCTTCCGTAGGCTCGTCGCACCCACACACCGCATGGTGGACGCGCGCGACTACTTCCCGCGGGTGGGGTTCACCTCCGAGCCCGACGGTGAGCTCGTGCTCGACGTCGCCGCTCGCGCTCGCGCCTGATCGTGGACCAGGTCCGGCGTCACCGCTCGCACCCGGGCCTGCCCGGCCGGGCCTGGCCGGCGATCTGTGCGACGTCCGGACGGCAACACGCCGGCGTTTCGCGGTCGGAACGTCGCACAGGTCCGGTCCGGGGGGGGGGTGGGGTGGGGTTGGGGTGGGCTGGGCTGAACCGGTGGTCAGCTGCGGCGGTCGAGCACGACCGCGACGACTGCGGTGACGAGCCCGAGGACGAAGGCCAGCGGCAGTCCGAGGTACGCCCAGGCAAGGAGCAGGCCCACGCCCTGAGGCGGGGGGAGGACGATCGCCAGGACCAGCCCGATCAGCAATCCCAGCGCCACGGCGGTGCCGATGATCCGGCCGAACCTGGGGGCGTGCCGCACCCGGGCGGGCCGCGCGTGCGCCAGCTCCCCGGCGGTGGGCTCAGCAGTGGGGTCGGGAGTGGACTCAGCCGTGGCCTCAGCGGCCGGATCGGGAATGGGCTCGGGGGAGGGATCGGAAGCCGACTCGCGTGCCACGTCCCCCGCCGACTCGCGCTCAGGACCCGGGGTCACGTCGCCGGGCTCGGGCTGCACGTCCTCGCGGCGTTCGCTCACCCCTCGACCGTAGCCGCCTCCCCCGAGGAGGGGACGAGCGGCAGCCAGGCGCTGAGGTCGGCCCGCTCACCGCTGGCCGAAACGCGGCCGGACGTGACGGCGTCCCCCCAATCGAGGCCGCCGGTGGCGAGCGCAAGCCAGGTGTCGCCGTCCATCTCCACGACGTTCGGCGGCGTGCCCCGCGTGTGCCGCGGCCCGGGCACGCACTGGACCGCCGCGAACGGGGGCACGCGCACCTCCACGGAGTTGCCCGGCGCCCGTTGGGCGAGGGTCTCGAGGGTAAACCGGACGGCGGTCGCGAGGTGGTTGCGGGTCACCTCATCAGGGGCGCGTCGCCACGCGTCGAGGGCGGCGGCACCCGCGGTTGGGTCGGTTCGGCGGTGGGCAGGCACGTGGGCATGGTGCCAAGTGGCCTGCAGGCAGGGGGCGCGGGGTCGTCGTGCCACGGGCTGCGCCGGCTGCCATGCTGAGCGGATGCGAGCGACCGTCATCCAGGCGCCCGGGGACATCCGGCTCGAGGACGTCCCCGACCCGAAGATCGAAGAGCCGACCGACGCCGTCGTCCGTGTGGTGGCGAGCTGCATCTGCGGCTCGGACCTGTGGTCCTACCGCGGGGAGAACCAGTTCGACCCGTACCGGATCGGGCACGAGTTCGTCGGCGTGGTCGAGGAGGTCGGGTCGCAGGTCGCGACGGTCGGCGCCGGGGACTTCGTGGTCGCCCCCTTCCTCTACAGCGACAACGCCTGCGACAACTGCCGGAACGGCGTGCAGTCGGCCTGCCGGAACGGCGGCGGCTACGAGGGCTGCCAGGCCGAGTACGTGCGCGTGCCGTACGCGGACGGCACGTTGGTCGCGACACCCGAGAGGCCGGACGCCGGGCTGCTGCCGTCGCTGCTGACCCTCTCGGACGTCATGCCCACCGGTTGGCACGCTGCCCGGTCCGCAAACGTCGGGCCGGGGTCTCGGGTTGCGGTCGTCGGGGACGGCGCGGTGGGGCTGTGCGCCGTGCTGGCGGCGCGGATGATGGGCGCCGAGCAGGTGATCGCGATGAGCCGGCACGCCGACCGGCAGGAGCTGGCCCGCCGGTTCGGGGCGACGGACATCGTCGAGGCACGTGGTGACGAGGGTGTCGCGGCGGTGCACGAGCTGACCGGCGGCACCGGAGCGGACTCGGTGCTGGAGTGCGTCGGGACCGGGCCCGCCATGCTGCAGGCTCTCGGGGCGGCCCGGGCCGGCGGCTCGGTCGGCTTCGTCGGCGTGCCGCATGGGGTTGAGCTGCCGATCCGGCAGATGTTCCGGCGCAACGTCGGCGTGAAGGGCGGCACCGCCCCCGTGCGCAGCTACCTGCCGGAGCTGATGCAGTCCGTGCTGTCCGGTGACATCGACCCTGGAGTCGTCTTCGACTGCGAGTTGGCACTCGACGAAGTCGCGGAGGGGTACGCCACAATGGACGAGCGGCGTGCGATCAAGGTGCTCCTGCGCCCCTGACCCTCGCTTGCGTCAGCGCTTGTGCGGGCGGGGACCCTCGTGTGCGCTGGCGTTACGGGGGGTCAGCTGAAGGTGTTGCGCAGCAACGGCTCCCACGCCTGACGCAGCTCCGTCAGCGGGATCGAGAACAGCCCCTGCACGTCGAGCGTGGCGTCCTCGTCGGGAGAGTCCACCACACCGATCCGAGCGTGGACCTGCCCGCGGGCGGTGCACATGTCGGTGAAGCGCACCTCCTCGGTGCGGGGGACGGAGACGATCACGCGCGCCACGGACTCGCTGAAAAGCGCTGTGAACGGGGAGATTCCGTCCCGCTCGCACACCTCGTCGAGCCAGACGCGGGCACCGACGTCGTAGCGCAGGCACGCCTCGACCAGGGCCTGCGCCAGACCGCCGTCCGACAGGTCGTGCGCGGCGTCGACCAGCCCGTCACGCGAGGCGTTGACGAGGATCTGGCCGAGCAGCCGCTCCGCCCCGAGGTCGACCTTGGGCGGCACGCCGCCCAGGTGGCCGTGCGTCACCCAGGCCCACTCGGATCCGGACAGCTCCTCACGGGTCGTGCCCAGCAGGTAGATGACCTGCCCCGGCTGCCGCCAGCCGGACGGCGTACGGCGCGTGACGTCGTCCATGACCCCGAGGACCCCGACCACGGGCGTGGGGTGGATGGCGTCGTCGCCGGTGGAGTTGTAGAGACTGACGTTGCCACCGGTCACCGGCGTGCCGAGAACCTGGCACGCGTCGGCCAAACCCCTTGTCGTCTCGGCGAACTGCCACATGACGCCCGGGTCCTCGGGGGACCCGAAGTTCAGGCAGTCGGTGACCGCGAGCGGTGTGGCGCCGGCGGTGGCGACGTTGCGGTACGCCTCCGACAGGGCCAGCTGCGCACCCGCGTACGGGTCGAGCTTGGCGAACCTCGCGTTGCAGTCGGTGGCCACCGCGACACCGAGCCCGCTCTCCTCGTCGACGCGGACGACCCCGGCGTCGTCCGGCATCGCAAGCGCGGTGTTGCCCATCACATACCGGTCGTACTGGGCGGTGACCCACTCCTTGCTGGCCAGGTTCGGTGAACCGGCAAGACGCAGAACGGTTTCGCGCAGCTCGTCCCCGGTCTTGGGCCGCGGGAGGGCCAAGGCGCTGTCGGCCTGGAGGGCGTCCTGGGAGCCCGGGCGCTCGAAGGGACGCTGGTACACCGGGCCCTCGTGCGCGACGGTGCGCGGCGGCACGTCGACGATGAGCTCGTCGTGCCAGGTGATCGTCAGCCTCTCCCCCGCCGTCACCTCGCCGATCACCGCGGCCTCGACGTCCCACTTGCGGGCGATCGCCATGAACTCGTCGATCCGGTCGGGCCGGACGATCGCCATCATCCGCTCCTGCGACTCGGACATGAGGATCTCCTCGGGCCGCAGCGTCGCGTCCCGGAGCGGAACCTCCTCGAGTCGGACCGCCATGCCGCCGTCACCGGCGGAGGCCAGCTCGGAGGTGGCGCAGGACAGGCCCGCGCCGCCGAGGTCCTGGATCCCTTCCACGACACCGGCTGTGAACAGCTCGAGGCAGCACTCGATCAGCACCTTCTCGGCGAACGGGTCACCCACCTGCACGGCCGGACGCCGGCTCGGCCCCTTCTCGTCGAACGTTTCGCTCGCGAGCACGGACACACCCCCGATGCCGTCGCCGCCGGTCCGAGCCCCGAACAGCACGACCAGGTTGCCCTCGCCGGTGGCGTTGGCCAGGTGGAGGTCCTCGTGCCGGAGGGCGCCGACGCACAGCGCGTTCACGAGCGGGTTGCCCTGGTAGCAGGGGTCGAAGACGAGCTCGCCGCCGATGTTCGGCAGGCCGAGGCAGTTGCCGTAGCCGCCGACGCCGGCCACCACGCCGTGCACGACGCGAGCTGTGTCGGGGTGGTCGATGGCGCCGAACCGCAGCTGGTCCATCACCGCGATCGGACGAGCACCCATGGCCAGGATGTCGCGGACGATGCCCCCGACACCCGTCGCAGCGCCCTGGTAGGGCTCGATGTAGCTGGGGTGGTTGTGCGACTCGACCTTGAAGGTGACCGCCCAGCCGTCGCCGACGTCGACGACCCCCGCGTTCTCGCCGATCCCGGCGAGCAGCACCGAGCGCATCTGCTCGGTGGTCTTGTCACCGAACTGGCGCAGGTGCACCTTGGAGGACTTGTAGGAGCAGTGCTCGCTCCACATCACCGAGTACATCGCCAGCTCCGCCGAGGTGGGACGCCGGCCCAGGATGGCTCGGATGCGTTGGTACTCGTCCGCTTTCAGGCCCAGCTCGGCCCACGGCTGAATCGTGTCCGGGGACTGCCCAGCGTGCTCGACCGTGTCGAGGTGCGTTGTGGCGCCCGACATCGTGCGCCCGGTCACGCGGCCGCGACCTTCTCGAGCAGGGAGGTGAAGAACCGCATGCCGTCCAGCCCGGTCGTCCCCGAGCGCGGGTCGGGGCCGAAGAACGGCTCGGTCGCGTGCTCGGGGTGCGGCATGAGCCCGACGACGTTCCCGGCCTCGTTGCTCACGCCGGCGATGTTGCGATAACTGCCGTTGGGGTTGCCACCGACGTACCGGGCCACGACGCGACCCTCGCCCTCCAGCATGTCGAGAGTGGCGTCGTCCGCGACGTACCCGCCCTCCCCGTTCTTCAGTGGGATGACGATCTCCTCGCCGCGCTGGTACTGGTTGGTCCACGGGGTGTCCGTGCGCTCGATCGACAGTCGCTGGTCCCGGCAGACGAACATCCGGTGGTCGTTGCGGATCAGCGCGCCCGGCAGCAGGTGCGCCTCGCACAGCACCTGGAACCCGTTGCAGATGCCGAGCACCGACAAGCCGCCCTTGGCCGCGGCGATCAGCGGCTCCATCACCGGCGCGAACCGCGAGATCGCACCGCAGCGCAGGTAGTCGCCGTAGGAGAACCCGCCCGGCAGGACGACCGCGTCGACACCGCGCAGGTCGCAATCGCCGTGCCAGAGGGACACTGCCTCGCCACCTGCCAGCCGGACGGCTCGCGCGGCGTCCTGGTCGTCCAGCGACCCGGGGAAGGTCACCACACCGACCCGCATCAGGACACCACCGCGTCATCGTCGGCGCTCTCGTCGGCGCTCTCGTCGGCAGAGACGTTGACGACGTCCTCGATCACGGGGTTGCTGAGCAGGAGGCCGGCCGCCTCACGGGCGCGCCCCAGGAGCTCGGGCGTCACCTCGCCGTCCACCTCGAGCTCGAACCGCTTGCCCTGGCGCACCGCCCCGAACTCGTCGTAACCGAGCCGGGCGAGGGCGCCTGCCACCGCCTTGCCCTGGGGGTCGAGGATCTCCGGCTTGGGCATGACGTCGACGACGATGCGTCCCATCTCAGGGCACTCCGTGGTGGTCGCGGAACGGATGCGACCCAGGCTACCTGGGACGACCGGTGCCTTCGGACGGCGAGGGCCGCGAGCCGGTGGCAGCATGATCGGGATGGAGGTCACTCACCTTGGGCACTCGTGCCTGGTCGTCGACACCCCGGACGCCCGGTTCCTCATCGACCCCGGCACGTTCGCGGCGAACTGGGAGACCGTCACCGACATCGACGCCGTCCTGATCACCCATGCGCACCCGGACCACGTCGACTGGGAGCGCCTGCCCGCGCTCCTGGCCGACAACCCCGGGGCCGCGCTGTACGTCGAACCGGAGCTGGCGGCGTCCGAGGACGCCAAGAACTGGACCGCCAAGCCGCTGCCTGCCGGCGGCAGCGCCACGGTCGGCGACGTGACGGTCGAGGCCGTGGGCGGGCAGCACGCTGTCATCCACCGGGACGTCCCGCGGATCGGCAACGTCGGGTTCGTGCTGCGGCAGAAGGATGGCCCGGCGCTCTTCCACCCCGGAGACTCCTACGAGACCGCCCCCGACGGCGTCGACGTGCTCGCCGTCCCGCTGAACGCGCCCTGGGGCGCGGTCAAGGAGGCGATCGACTTCACCCGCGCGGTCGCGCCCCGTGTCGCCATTCCCATCCACGACGGCCTGCTGTCGGACGCCGGCCGCGCCACCTACCTGCGGCTGCTGCGGTCCCACGGTGGCGGGGACGGCGCCGGGCTGGACATCCTCGATCTCGCGGGTGCCGGGACGACCTCCGTCGACAGGTAGCGCCCCAAGGGCATGGCCGGCGCTCTGGGAGACTGCGGGCGTGAGCGAGCCGCAGCAGCTGACCGGATGGCGTCACGTCTACTCGGGCAAGGTGCGCGACCTGTACGCCAGCGAGGCGGACGACTCCCTCGTGCTCGTGGTCGCCAGCGACCGGATCAGCGCCTACGACCACGTGCTCGCAACACCCATCCCCGACAAGGGCGCGATCCTCACGGCCCTCACCTTGTGGTGGTTCGAGCAGCTGGACGGCGCGGGGCTGGGGGTGCAGGGCCACCTCGCGTCGACGGACGTCCCCGGCCCGGTGGCCGGTCGGGCCATGATCTGCCGGCGGCTGGAGATGGTCCCCGTCGAGTGCGTCGCCCGCGGCTACCTCACGGGATCCGGGCTGGCGGAGTACCGCGTGGACGGCTCGGTCTGCGGGGTGCAGCTGCCGCCCGGCCTGGACGACGGGTCCCGGCTTGCGGAGCCCATCTTCACTCCCGCTCGCAAGGCCGAGGTCGGCGAGCACGACGAGAACGTGTCTTTCGAAACCGTCGCCGCTGACGTCGGGCTTGAGACGGCAGAGGCGCTGCGGGAGAAGACGTTACGGATCTATGCGTGGGCCGAGCAGCTCACGCGCGACCGAGGGGTGATCCTCGCGGACACGAAGCTGGAGTTCGGTCGGGAGCCGGGGGGCGCGGACGAGGGCGGTGACCTGATCCTCGGCGACGAGGTTCTGACTCCGGACTCCTCCCGCTTCTGGCCTGCCGACCAGTGGCAGCCCGGCAGGCGCCAGCTGAGCTTCGACAAGCAGTACGTGCGGGACTGGCTCACGTCGCCGGCGTCCGGGTGGGACAGGGCAGGCGACACCTCTCCCCCGCCGCTGCCGGACGAGGTCGTCGAGCGCACGCGCGACCGTTACGTCGAGGCCTACGAGCTGATCACCGGCCACCGATGGCGCTGAACGGGAGGTCCAGGTGTCGCCAGCGGTCGTCGTCCGGCCGGTGGCGAGGACGACGGGCACGGCGCGCCTGCTGCTGCGCCCTGCGCCCTGCTGGGACAGCAGGCTGGTAGGCGTGTTGAACAATGGGGAGCTGGCCGGTCAGACAGCGGCACGCGATCACGTGCGCCGGTATGTGGTTGTCACCCGGTCCACAGGTTGAGGAGTGGTGAGCTTGGAGCTGTTCGCGCTGGCCTCGCTGGCACTGGTGGCGGGCGTCGTGTCGTTCACCGCGCCATGCACGCTGCCGCTGCTGCCCGGGTACGTCTCCTACGTGTCGGGGATGGCGAACTCGGACGCCCGCGTTCCCAGGTCGAGGGTGCTGGCCGGCGCTGCCCTCTTCGTGCTGGGGTTCTCGTCCGTCTTCGTCGCCCTGGGCGTCACAGCGTCCGGTCTCGGGCTGCTGCTGGCGCAGAACGGGCGGCTGCTCGACGTGGTGGGCGGGGCCTTCATCGTGACCATGGGCCTGGTGACCGCAGGGGTGCTGCGGATACCGCTTCTGCAGCGCCAACTGCGTTTCGACCTGTCCAGGATCGGTCGAGGTCCCCGGGCGGCGCTGCCGCTCGGAGCCGGCTTCGCGTTCGGTTGGGCGCCGTGCATCGGGCCGGTTCTGGCCAGTGTGCTGGTCGTCGCGGCGAGCACCACGACGATGGCGCAGGGGGCGGTGCTGCTGGCCGCGTACTCGCTGGGGTTGGGCCTGCCGTTCATCGGTCTGGCCGTGGCCGTCTCCCGGGGAAGCGGCCGGATCGGGTGGCTGCGGCGGCACACCCGCAAGCTGGAGATCGGCGGTGGCGTCGTCCTCGTCGTCACGGGACTCGCCGTGATGAGCGGTCTGTGGACGCAGTGGATGAGCCAGATGCTCAGCTGGTACGCCCGGGTGGGGTGGCCCCCGATCTGATCCGCCGGCGACCTGATCCGCCGGCGACCTGAACCCCCCGGAGCCTGCGGGTCGCGGGTGCGTCAGGGTCGCGGGTGCGCCCTGCAGGTCGAGAGTGATTGTTGGTCGCGGATGGGTCAGGGGCGTTCTTGCAGGGGACCGGTCGTCGTCGACGGGTCCGGCCGCCCGCCGGCGAGCATCTCGTCCAGCACCCCACTCAGCAGCGGCAGGGTCGCCGGGCCAGTGATCTTGGCTGCGATCCGGCCTTCCTTGTCGATGAAGAAGGTCTCGGGGATCCCGAACACCCCGAAGTCGATCGCCAGCCTGGAGCCTGTGTCTGACAGGTAGGTGAAGTTCTCAGCACGACCCATCTCGTCGAGGAAGGCCGTCGCAGAGGACTTCTGGTCCTGGTAGTTGACACCGAGGAAGCGCACGCCGGCATCCTGGTACGCAGCCGCGGCGGCGCTCAGGCTCGGGTGCTCCTCGCGGCACGCCACGCACCAGGACGCCCAGAAGTTGACGACGACGATCTGGCCGCGCAGGTCGGCGAGCGAGACGGACCCCTCCTGCTCCAGGTAGGGGACGACTCGTTCTGATGCCGGCTGGCCGATCAGAGGGGTGGACACCAGGGTCGGGTCCCGGTCCAGCCGGGCGCCGAACAGGGCGCCGATGCCGACAGCCAACGCCACGACCAGCGCACCCGCCCAGCGCAGCCACCGCAGCCCTCCCCGGCGTGGGGGCGCCAACACGGCCTCCGTGTCCTTCTGCGGGGCAAGCCCGGTCACTTCGACTTCTCCGCCGCCTTGTCGGACACCAACTGCCACAGCTGGTCGATGCGGCCCCGCTCCTCGGCCGTGACGTCCTGCCGCTGGCGCAGGGTTGCCAGCACCTTCATCGCGCCCTCAGGGTCATTCAGGCCGTAGAAGAGGATGTTGGCCTTGTACCAGAGCGCCTCCGCCAGCGCCGGGTCCTTGGCGAGCGCCTGGTCGACCAGGCGCAGGGCCCGCTGAGGGTCGTCCACCTTCAGCCACAGCCACCCGAGCCGGGCAGTGGCGGCGGGGTTACCGGGATCCTTCTCGAGCACCTTCCCGTACTGCACGACGGCGAGGTCGTAGCGGCCCTCGGCGGTGTAACGGTCAGCCAGAGCCAGCCGCATCCCAAGCACGTCAGGATTCGCCTCCACCACCGCCTCGAGCTCGGCGTTGGTGACGTCCTTGAGGTTCGCCGCCGATGGGACGTTCGGGCTCGTTCCGTTGGTTCCGCTCGTTCCGCCGGCAGCTCCGGCAGCTCCGGCAGCACCGCCCTGCAGGGCCTCGTTGCCGGTCACGAAACCCCCGGTGGGCCGGTCCAGCACGTAGCCGGGCAGCAGCAGACCCGCCGCGACGACGGCGAGCAGCCCGAGTGCGTACAGCGCGTACCGCGGCTGGAGCAGCCGACGACGCACCTTCTTGCGGGCGGCGTCCTGCTCCCGGTCCCCTTGCGGGTCCGCCTGGGAGTCGTCCGCGTCGGCGTCCCCGGGGTCGTCCTGCTCACCGGAACCGTCGCCAGCCGCTGCCTGCTCGAGCGCAGCGATCCGCTCCAGCGCGGCGATCGCCGCTGCGGCCTCCTGCTCGTAGCCGCGGCGCAACCGACCCTCGACCTCGGGCGACAGCTCTCCCCGTTCCGCCTGCTCCTCCAGCTCCAGGATGTCGCGCAGTGCCTGGTCCCGGCGGGTTCGCAGTTCCTGCTCCACATCACTCACGGCCCGTCCTCCTCGTCCTCCCGCGCCCGGAACGCCTGCAGTGCTACCTGGACCCGCTCCCGGTCATCCTCTTCAAGGTCGGGCGGGACCCCGGCGTGGCGACGGGCTCTGGTCGCCAGCACCGCGATCCCACCAACGGCCGCGAGCGCCGGAAGGATCCACAGCAGCAACGTGGGCCCCCGACGTGGGGGGTCGAGCAGAACCCACGTTCCGTACCGCTCGACGAAGTAGCCGATGATCTGGTCATCGCTGCGGCCGGCGGCCACCTGCTCCTCGACGATGCGGCGCATCGACACCGCCGTCTCCGAGGGCGATTCCGCGATGGACACGCTCTTGCAGACGGGGCAGCGGAGTTGTTGCTGCAGCGCGTAGGCACGGTCCGGCGCCGGTCGGCCCTGGGCGACCAGGACGGCCACGACCACACCGAGCAGGGCGATGATGACAACGGTCAACCACCACTGCCGCAGCCTCTCAGACATGCCGGCTGCCTCCGGCGAGCTCGGCCTCCTGCTTCGGCGCCTCTGCTCGCTGCTGCCTGCGTCGCCAGAACCCGAGGGCCCACAGGCCGCCCAGCATCGTCAGCGTGCCGCCGGCCCAGAGCAACCACATGTACGGGTAGCGGTAGAGGTTGAGGCTGATGCGGTCGGCCTCGAGACTGGACAGCGCCACGTAGACGTCGCGGCCCGGCGTGGTCCACACGGACGGCGTGGCGACCGCCTGGACCTGGTTGTTGAACTGGGTCAGCGCCGGTTCGGCGGTGAACACGCGCTGCCCATCGGCTTCGAAGATCACCCGGGCGACCGTGGCCTGGCGGTCCCCGCCCTGACGCTCGAACGAACCTTCGTAGGTGACGCTGTAGCCGTCGAACTGGGTGGAGCCGCCGCGCTCCAGCACCACGCTGGTTCGCTCGGACAGCGTCCCAGAGGTGGCGATTCCGAGCGCCAGCAGGGCAACCCCCAGGTGCGCGACCTGGCCGCCCCAGTAGCCGCGGCGCTTGACGAGCATCCTCATCACCGGCCGGGGCCGAAGCTCGGGCACGGTCGTGACCAGTTCTCGGATGCTGCCGGCGAAGATCGTCACGACCAGGAACGCCACCACCACGACCGAGACCTCACGCAGGCCCGCGAGCACCAGAGCGGCAATCGCGGCGCTGGCGATCAGCAGCGGCACCTTGAGCCGGTTCCACATCACCGTGCCGCTTGCGCGGCGATACGGCGTGAAGGGCCCGATGCCCATGGCGAGAAGCAGCGAGAAGGACAGCGGAACGGCCATCCGGTCGAAGAACGGTCTGCCGACGGACATCTGGGTACCGGTGAAGGCCTCCGCGAACACCGGGTACAGGGTGCCCAGCAGCACGACGAAGGCGAACACGCTGAGGATCACGTTGTTGGTGACGAAGGCACCCTCGCGGCTGAGCACCGACTCCGGGTGCCGCTGGGAGGCGAGCCGCTCACCGCGCAACGCGAACAACGTGAATCCGCCGCCCAGGACCAGGATGAAGAAGCCCAGCAGCACGGGGCCCACGCCGGACTGCGTGAAGCTGTGCACCGAGGAAATCACCGACGACCGGGTCAGCAGCGTGGCGAGGATCGTCATTTAGAATGTCGCCAGCACCAGCACGAAGTTCCAGGCCTGCAGCATGTCCCGCTTGACCTGGACCACGGACGAGTGGATGAAGGCGGTCGCCAGCAGCCAGGGAATCAGGGCAGCGTTCTCCACCGGGTCCCACGCCCAGTACCCGCCCCAGCCGAGGACCTCGTAGGACCACCAGGCTCCGTAGACCAGACCCCCGGTCAGGAACGTCCACGCCACCAGGTTGGAGCGCCTGGTACGGCGCAACCAGCCCACTCCACCGTCGCGGATCAGCAGGGCCGAGATCGCGAACGCAAAGGGCACGGTGAACCCGACGAGCCCTAGGTACAGCATCGGCGGGTGGATGAGAACCATCAGGTGGTTTTGCAGGATCGGGTTCGGCCCCGGACCGTCGGGGGCGGGAGTGGCGAGGATCCCGAACGGGTTGGCGACCGTGAGGATCATGGCGAAGAAGAAGGTAGCGACGAAACCCATGACCGCCAGTGCGCCGGTTCCGAGCCTGTCGTCGACGCTTCGCACCTGCCGGAGCACCACCGCGGTGTAGCCGGAGAGCACGAGCGCCCACAGCACGATGCTCCCAGACAGTGCCGACCACGCCGTGCTGATCTTGAACAGCAGCGGCGTCGCGCGGGCTGAGTTCTCCGCCACGTAGGAGACCGAGAAGTCATCGGTGAGCAGCGCGAACTCCAGGGCCGCGAACGCCACCACGGCGCCCACCACCATCCCGGCCACAGCCATCCGCAGCTGGTCCCGCCGCACCGGTCCGCCCGGCCGCC
>JASBSH010000030.1 GCA_030149025.1 Actinomycetales bacterium
CCGGACCGTCAGGACGGGTGGAGGACCTTGCCGGCCCACAGCGGCTGACCCTCGCCGAGGCGGCCCGGCTCGTGTCGCACCCCAGATGGCTGCTGGAGGTGCCCGTGCCCGGCCGGGTGGGAGCGGGTTTCGCCGAGGGCGGGAGCCTTCCGCGAAGGGGCGCCCTGATCCGCGGCTCCTCTTTCACGGAGTGGCTGGCAGCAACGAGTGAGGTGACGGCGTGACCCACGGGACGAGACACCGCCCCGAGCTCGACGAGGCGCCCCGCGTTCTCGTCGTCCAGCACGAGGACCGGGTGCCCCTGGCCCGCTGGACTGACGCCCCGGGCCTGGAGCTGGTCGTGATCCGCCCCGACCGCGGGGACCCGGTTTCCGGCGACCGCACCGGATACGCCGGCCTGATCGTCCTCGGCGGGACGATGGCCGCGTGGGAGGACGACGTCGCCCCCTGGCTGTCCGCCACCCGCGATCTGCTGGCCGGAGCGGTGGACGACGCCACACCGGTTCTCGGGATCTGTCTCGGCGCGCAGCTGCTCGCCATGGCGACCGGTGGCACCGTCGTCAAGGGTCCGCACGGGCCGGAGCTCGGCGTCGTCCCCATCACCGTCCTCCCCCATGCCCGGGACGACCGGCTGTTGCGCCGGGCAGGCACCACCTTCCCCGCACCCCAGGGGCACCACGACGCCATCACCGACCTCCCTCCCGGTGCCGTGCTGCTCGCCACGAGTGACGCCTACCCGCATCAGGCGTTCCGCCTCGGGCAGTGCGCGTGGGGGGTGCAGTACCACCCGGAGGCGGACCACGACACCTTCGCCGACTGGATGCGCGGCGACGCCGAGGCGCTCGCCACCACCGGTAGAACCCCTGACTCCGTCATGGCCGAGTTCGACGCTCTGGAAACCGATCTCGCCGCCGCGTCGGCCGCCCACCTCGAAGCGTTCGTGGATGTGGTCGCGACAACCCACGAACGAGTCGCGACAGCCCACGAACGAGCGGAGCAGTCAACACAGACCGTGGGGCGCCCTTGACCGATGGTCGGCGCCGCGCCAGCGCATCGGGCAGGCTCGCCAGGTTCGGCTTCGCCGACCCCGGGCGAGCCGAGCGGCTGCTCGCCGACCCGGCACTGGCCGGTCTCGTCGACCCGCTCGAGGACGTCTTCGACGACGGGCTGCTGCAGGCGCTGCGACAGACCGCCGACCCGGACCAGGCCCTGCTCGGTCTCGCCCGGTTCATGGAGCAGGTCAACGCCGCCGCGTTCCCCTCCCCGTCGCGTGCGGGCCTCGTCGGCGAGCTGCTGGCCGGCGGCCGGCTGCGGAACCGGCTCCTCGCCGTCCTTGGCGCTTCACCGGCCCTCACCGACTATCTCGTCCGGCACCCCGAGCACTGGGCCGCGCTGCAGGACGAGCGGGATGCGACGGCCGCGGGTGTGCGGGACGAGCTGTTGCGGTGCGTCGGCGCCGACCCGGCCGCTGACCTGCCGGTGGCTGCTGCCCCCACTGAGGACGCCTACGACCTGCTGCGGGTCGCCTACCACCGGCTGCTGCTTGGGGTCGCCGGACGTGACCTCGCGTCGTCCGATCCCTCCTCGGACGTGGACGACGTCAGCCGGCACCTGGCGGACCTCGCCTCCGCCGCGCTCGAGACCGCGCTGGCGATCGCCCGCTCGGAGCTCGCGGACCAGGGCGCCAGCTGCCGCCTGGCCGTCATCGGAATGGGCAAATGCGGTGGCAGAGAACTGAACTACGTCAGTGACGTGGACGTCATCTACGTCGCGGAGCCCCGTCACGGGGCCGACGAGGCAGGTGCGCTCGCCGTCGGGACCCGGTTGGCCGCGGGCCTTGCCCGCGCCTGTTCGGCCGTCACGGCCGAGGGCACGCTCTGGCCGGTGGACGCCGGGCTGCGCCCCGAGGGCAAGGACGGCCCACTGGTCCGGACGCTCGCGAGCCACGTGAGCTACTACGCCCGCTGGGCGAAGACCTGGGAGTTCCAGGCGCTGCTGAAGGCCCGGCCGGTCGCGGGCGAGCGCGAGCTCGCCGAGGCCTACGTGGACGCGGTCCGGCCCTTCGTGTGGCGCGCGTCGGAGCGGGAGAACTTCGTCGAGGACGTGCAGGCGATGCGGCGGCGGGTGGAGCGGCACATCCCCGCCCGGCAGGTCGGCAGGCAGCTGAAGCTCGGGCAAGGGGGGCTGCGGGACGTCGAGTTCAGTGTCCAGCTGCTGCAGCTCGTGCACGGTCGCGCCGATGACCGGAGCCGCAGCGGCAACACGCTCGAGGCGTTGGACTCGTTGTCGCAGAACGGGTATGTCGGTCGCGACGACGCCGCGGCGCTCGACGAGGC
>JASBSH010000031.1 GCA_030149025.1 Actinomycetales bacterium
GCGGCCCGGCTCGTGGTCGCCTACGAGCCGGTCTGGGCCATCGGCACGGGCGAGGTGGCGACGCCGGACGACGCGCAGGAGGTCTGCGCTGCCATCCGCTCCCGCCTGGCGGAGCTGTACGACGAGGGCGTGGCCGAGAACGTCCGGGTCCTGTACGGCGGTTCGGTGAAGCCCGGCAACGTGGCGGCGATCATGGCGGAGGCCGACATCGACGGGGCACTGGTCGGCGGCGCGAGCCTCGACGCGGCGGACTTCGCGGCGATCTGCAGATTCCACCAGCACCAGGTCGGTCTCTAGGCCGCCGGGTCGACTACTCTTGACTGCGATCTGACTATGACCGTCCGACCACTGGACGGACAAGACCACCCGGAATTCGACCGACAAACGAACCCGACCGACAAGAGGGACACGTGACCGCACTGCGCATCACGCTGCAAGTGCTCCTGGCGCTGACCAGCCTCTTCCTGACCCTGCTGATCCTCATGCACAAGGGCAAGGGCGGCGGACTGTCCGATATGTTCGGCGGTGGGATCAGCAGCGGCGCCGGCAGCTCCGGCGTCGCCGAACGGAACCTGAACCGGATCACCATCGCCATCTCGATCATCTGGGCGGTGGTGATCGTGCTGCTCGGCGTCATCGAACGGTTCGTACCCAGCACGTGACGACCCGGCTGAGCAACCGGCCACGTGCAGCACACCAGACACCAGAAGGGGACGGGAAGACGTCGATGGCAGGCGGAAACGCGATCCGGGGGAGCCGCGTCGGTGCGGGGCCGATGGGGGAGGCCGAGCGCGGCGAGGCCGCCCCGAGGTTCCGGATCTCCTACTGGTGCGCCAACGGGCACGAGACGCAACCGAGCTTCGCGGAGGAGCCCGGGATGCAGGTCCCGGAGACCTGGGACTGCCCGCGCTGCGGTTTCCCCGCGGGGCAGGACCAGGAGAACCCGCCCTCCCCGCCGCGCAACGAGCCGTACAAGACGCACCTGGCCTACGTCAAGGAGCGCCGCAGCGACGCGGACGGCGAGGCGATCCTCCGCGAGGCGCTCGAGGCCCTGCGAGCGAAGAGAATCGTCCGCTGATCCGACTGCGCTAGGGCGATGCGATCCGGATGAGGCCGGCAGGCACCTGGGACGCCGCCTCCCGGTCAAGCAGCCACCGGGTCGCCCGGGTGCCGCTCGGGCCGGCCGCGGGCACCTGCACCTCACCGCTGCCGGACAGGGCCAGGCGGACTGCCGGTGCCTTGTCCGCACCCGCCGCCACGAACCACACCTCCGACGCCTGCCGGATGGCCGGCAGCGTCAGCGAGATCCTGGTCGGGGGCGGCTTGGGCGCGCCTCGGACACCCACCACGGTTCGTTCGGTCTCGTACAGCGCCGGCTGGCCCGGGAACAGGGACGCCACGTGGGCGTCCGGCCCCACACCGAGCAGCAGGACGTCGAACCGCGGCACGTCCGCGTGGTCCTCCGGGCGGGAAGCGGAGGCCAGGTCGGCGGCGTAACGCGCGGCCGCGGCGTCCACGTCCTCCCCGTCCGGCCCGTCGGACGGGGGCATCGGGTGGACGTGCCCGACCGGGAGCGGGACGTGGTCGAGCAGCGCTTGCCGCGCCTGCGTCTCGTTGCGTTCGGGGTGACCCGAGGGCAGGAACCGCTCATCGCCCCACCACACGTGCAGCGTGCGCCAGTCCACCGCGTCGCGAGCCGGGGAGGTGGCCAGAGAAGCGAGCACACCGGTCCCCACGCCACCCCCGGTGAGCACGACGTGCGCGACGCCGCGCGACGCCTGCGCGTCGACGAGGTGGGTGACGAGCCGGGCCGCCACCGCATCGCAGAGCAGCTGCCTGTCCGCGTGGACGACCACCGACGTGGGCCCGGTCATGCCGACCCTCCCCTACGGGCCGATGTGGTCGCCGCCGCGGCGGCCTCCAGGCGTTCCAGTCCGGCGGTGACGACCTCGCCGTAGATGTCGTCCGGGTCCAGCCGCCTCAGCTCCTCGGCCAGGCACTCCGGGTTGTTGCGGCGTGGGAGAGCAACCCGCCGCTCGGGCTGGCCCGGCTGGGTGAGCGTGGCGACGTCCCCCTCCGGCCGCCCGAGCTGGAGCGGGCCCGACTCGCGGTCGAGGCGGACGCTGGACAGGCCGGTCCCGGGCGGCCGGCGCGACCGGCTCACCGGGCAGTCCAGGGTGAGGGCGAGCCACGCGGCGAGCAGGTCGGTCGACGGGGAGTCCGAGGCACCGGTGACCGTCGCGCTCGTCACCGGTTCGGCGGTCGCCTGGTCCAGGGCGGCCGCGAGCAGGCCGCGCCACAGCGAGATCCGCGTCCAGGCCAGGTCCGTGTCCCCGTCGGCGTAGGCGGCACCGAGCGCACGCAGCGCCTGCCGGGGGCGGGGCGCCGCCTCCGAGTCGGTGAT
>JASBSH010000038.1 GCA_030149025.1 Actinomycetales bacterium
GTGGAGTAGCTAGTCATCGGACACCTCCAAGCGGATCGCCCAGCCCGCCACGCTGCCCGTGGCTGTGTCGACGGGACGAACCGCACACAACCCCAGTCTCCCCGGCCGGTTCGACCCGCCCAAGAGGCGAACGTCCCGCGGAACCGCAGAGAGACCGTTCTCCAACCAGACACGCCGGCGCGTCCCCTCTTCAAGTGACCATTCTGCGTTGGAGGCGGCCGGACATAGCCCTCCCGTAAGTTACTCGTGGGTAGCCTCAACGCCGCGTGCCTATTACGGTGTCCTTCCATGGACGACGCCACGCACGCCACGCTGCCGGCTCACCTCGACGTCGACGCGCTGAGGAAGCACCTGGACGGCCGGTGGAGGCACGTCCGGGAGGACGTGCGCGAGAAGGCAGGCAGCACCGTGCTGCCCGACCCGGACGCCGGCAGCATCGAGGACTACCGCGCCAAGATCACCGAGGCGCTGCGCGAGCTTGGAGCCACAGGAACCCCCGCCATCGGATTCAGCAAGGAGCACGGGGGCGGCGGTGACGTCGGCGGCTCCGCCGTCGCGTTCGAGATGCTCGGCTACTCCGACCTCTCTCTGATGGTCAAGGCTGGCGTCCAGTGGGGGCTGTTCGGCGGCGCCGTCCAGGCCCTCGGTACGCAACGGCACCATGAGCAGTACCTGCCGCGGATCATGTCCGGCGAGCTGCTCGGCTGCTTCGCGATGACGGAGTCCGGCCGCGGGTCGGACGTCCAGTCCCTCGGCACCACCCTCACCTACGACGCAGAGACGCAACAGATCGTCGTCCACACCCCGACCCACGACGCGCGCAAGGACTACATCGGCGGCGCCGCGCGCGACGCAACCCACGCCGTCGTGTTCGGCCAGCTGATCACCGGCGCGCCGGGCGAGCAGGCACAAGGTCGCGGCGTCCACGCCGTCCTCGTCCGCCTACGCGACGACGACGGAAACCCGCTGCCCGGCATCACGATCAGCGACTGCGGCCCCAAGGCCGGTCTCAACGGGGTCGACAACGGCCGCATCGTGTTCGACCACGTCGCGGTGCCGCGCGAGGCGCTGCTCGATCGTTACGGCCAGGTCGCTGAGGACGGCGCCTACTCCACGCTCATCGCGAGCGAGACCCGCCGCTTCTTCACGATGCTCGGCGCCCTCGTGCGCGGCCGCATCAGCGTCGCCGGCAGCGCTGGCAGCGCGGCGAAGAAGGCGCTCGCCATCGCCATCCGCCACGGAGACAAGCGAACCCAGTTCACCCGGCCCGGCAGCAACGACGAGATGATCGTCCTTGACTACCTCGCCCACCAGCGTCGCCTGCTCCCATCGCTCGCCAAGACCTACGCCCTCCACTTCGCGCAGGGCGAGCTCGTCGCCACGATGCACGACGTCCAGTCCGCCGCGGAGGTGGACGACGCCCGCCAGCGCGAGCTCGAGTCCCGAGCGGCTGGCATCAAGGCGGTCGCCACCTGGCACGCCACCGACACGATCCAGACCTGCCGCGAGGCGTGCGGCGGCGCCGGCTACATGGCCGAGAACCAGCTCCCGCAGCTCAAGGCCGACTCGGACGTCTTCACCACTTTCGAGGGCGACAACACCGTCCTGCTCCAGCTCGTCGCCAAGGGCCTGCTGACCGAGTATCGGGACCACTTCGGCGACCTCGACACCCTCGGCACGGTCCGGTTCGTCGCCGACCAGTTCGTCGGGACCGTCATCGAGCGGACGGCGGCACGCGGCCTGCTCTCCCGGCTCGCCCGGGTGGGTGCGGGCAAGAACGGAGCCGTGCTCGACCGTGCCTGGCAGGTCAACCTCTTCGAGGACCGGGAGCGACACGTCGTGGACGCCGCCGCCCGCCGGCTCCGCCGGGCGGCCGGGGCATCCCCGAACCGTGCGTTCGACCTGTTCAACGCCGTCCAGCCGCACCTGCTCGAGGCGGCCCGCGTCCATGTCGAGCGGGTGGTGCTCGAGGCGTTCATCGCCGGGATCGACACCTGCGAGGACGACGCGTCGCGGCGGCTGCTGGAGAGGCTCTGCGATCTCTACGTCCTGAGCGAGATCGAGCAGCACCGCGGCTGGTTCCTCGAGCACGGCAGGCTCACACCGACGCAGTCCAAGGCCGTCACGAACGCCGTCGACGAGCTGTGCGCTCAGCTGAGGCCCTTCGCGGTCCGCCTCGTCGACGCCTTCGGCATCCCGCCGGAGTGGCTGACCGCGCCGATCGCCAGGCGCTGACAAGGCCGAACTCGAGGACAGAGATCATGGCCGGAGTGCGCTGGACCGGCTGCATAACCTACGCTTCCGTAGGTGGCCGATCTCGTGTACCCGCCGGTGATCCTGACCGCCAAGACCGCATTCCGCGTCCTGGGCATGAAGTTCCGGATGACCGGGCTGGAGAACATCCCCGCCAGCGGGGGAGTGGTGCTGGCGAGCAACCACGTCAGCTACCTCGACTTCATCTTCGCGGGCCTCGCCACCTGGGAGGCGCACCATCGCTTCACCCGGTTCATGGCCAAGGACGCGGTGTTCAAGCACCGCATCTCCGGGCCGCTCATGCGGGGGATGCACCACATCGCGGTGGACCGGGACGCCGGCGCCGCGTCCTTCCGGGCCGCCTTGAAGGCGCTGAAGGCCGGCGAGATCGTCGGGGTGTTCCCCGAGGCGACGATCAGCCGGTCGTTCACCGTCAAGGAGATCAAGTCCGGAGCAGTCCGCATGGCTGCGGCCGCCAAGGCGCCGATCGTTCCGGTCGCCGTGTGGGGCGGTCAGCGGTTCTGGACCAAGGGCCGGCCCCGGCAGTTCCCCCGTGGGCAGACGATCTCCGTCGCGGTCGGCGAGCCGATGACGGTTCAGCCACGCGACGACATGGACGCCGCCTCCGCGGCGCTGCGGGGACGGCTGCAGGAGCTGCTCGACAAGGTGCAGGCCGCCCACCCCGCGACCAGGCACCCGGGCCCCGATGCGTGGTGGCTGCCCGCGCACCTGGGAGGGACGGCGCCCACCCCCGAGGAGGCGCAGGAGCTGGACGACGCCGAGCGGCGCGGTCGCGCCGGAGCCGGCGCCGACGAGGAGCCGGTCGCCTGACGGCTTCCCGGCGTTCTGTTCACCGGAGGGGAGGTGGTCCGCATGACGCGTGAGCAGGAAAAGCGCCGCCAGCTCGAGGTGGGAGGGGCGCTGCTCCTCGGTGCCGTCGTCCTCGCCGTGCTGCTCGGCGCGATCGTCATCGGCCTCTGGTAGCGCCGTCGGGGCTCCGGCGCGTCAGGAGACGACGCCGTACAACCGGTCCCCGGCGTCCCCGAGCCCGGGGACGATGTAGCCGTGCTCGTTCAACCGCTCGTCCAGCGACGCGGTGACCACGCTGACCGGGGCGTCCTGGCCGAACTTGCTCTTCAACAGGTCCACCCCCTCAGGCGCAGCCAGAAGACAGATCGCCGTGACGTCGTCCGCGCCCCGGTCGAAGAGGAACTGGATCGCGGCCGCAAGCGTCCCGCCCGTCGCCAGCATGGGGTCGAGCACGAAGCACTGGCGCCCGGACAGGTCCTCGGGCAGGCGAGTCGCGTAGGTCATCGCCTGCAGCGTGTGCTCGTCGCGGAGCATCCCCAGGAACCCGACCTCCGCGGTCGGCAGGAGCCGGACCATGCCGTCGAGCATGCCGAGACCGGCGCGCAGGATCGGCACCACGATCGGCTTCGGCGCACTGAGCCGCACCCCGGTCGTGGGGCAGACGGGAGTGACGATGTCGACCGGCTCGACGCGAACGTCCCGGGTCGCCTCGTAGGCCAGCAGCGTGACGAGCTCGTCCGCCAGGCGCCGGAAGGTCGGGGAGTCGGTGCTCTTGTCCCGCAGGGCGGTCAGCTTGTGGGCGACGAGCGGGTGATCAGCCACGTGCAGGCGCATGGCTGCAACCTACCGTCCGATGTGGGGTGGGAACCGGCGCCTGGGCTGCGCGTCGAGCCCGGTGTGCGCCACCATGTGGCCGTGTCGTACTTCACCGCTGTGATCGCCGCCGAGGGAGACAAGTGGCGGACTCGTGACGTCGAGATCGAGGACGCCGCGAGCCTCGAGGACCTCGCCGACACCCTGAGCGTGGTCGGCTTCGACGACGAGCCGGTGCTGGCCGTGATCGAGCACGAGGACGAGTGGTTCGCGCTCGTGC
>JASBSH010000051.1 GCA_030149025.1 Actinomycetales bacterium
CGGGCACCGAGCTCCTGATCAGTGCCGGTGCGCAGGGCGCAACGTGGACGGACGGCACGCGAATGGTGCGCGCCGTTCCGCGCCCGGTGACCCCTGTGAACACCGCCGGTGCGGGCGATGCGCTCCTCGCCGGCTGGCTCAGCGCACCCGGCACCCCGGGGGAGCGCCTCAAGCGAGCAGTCGAATGGGGGACCGCCACCTGCCAGTCGCCCACCACCGTCTGCCCGGACGTTGCCACCGCGGCGGCCCGGCACCCGGTCACCGTCACCTCGGTCGGTGCCGACCGCACCAACCCCAGCGCGGCGCAGCAACGCACCTGATAAACGTCGCGCCGTCCGGCGCACGAGGGAGGAACAACCCATGGCACGACGCCCGAATATTCGCCTCTCGGTCGTCTTCGCCGGTATAGCCACGGTTTCCATGGCGCTGAGCGCATGCTCCGGCGCTGGTGGGGGCGGCAGCGCGAGCGGCCAGAACGGCACCGGCGAGGCGATCAACGTCCTGATGGTCGGCAACCCGCAGATGGAGGACATCCAGAAGCTCACCGCCGACAACTTCACGAAGGACAGCGGAATCAAGGTCAACTTCACGATCCTGCCCGAGAACGAGCTGCGGGACCGCGTCACGCAGGACGTCGCCACCAAGGGCGGCCAGTACGACGTGGTCACCATCGGCTCCTACGAGGCGCCGATCTGGGCCGACAACGGCTGGCTCAAGGAGCTGGGCAAGCCGGCCAAGGCCGACAAGAACTTCGACTACGAGGACCTGATCGACCCGATGGTGACGGCCCTGTCCGGTTCGGACGGCGGCCTGTACGGCATGCCGTTCTACGGTGAGTCCTCGTTCCTGATGTACCGCAAGGACGTCTTCTCCGAACTCGGCCTCCAGATGCCGGACCGCCCGACCTGGCAGCAGGTCGCTGACTTAGCAGCGAAGGTGAAGGCTGCCAAGCCGGAGATGGCCGGCATCTGCCTGCGCGGGCTGCCGGGGTGGGGTGAGCTGTTTGCGCCGCTGACGACCGTTGTCAACACCTTCGGTGGGACCTGGTTCACTAAGGACTGGCAGGCACAGGTGAACTCCCCCGAGTTCGTCCAGGCGACCCAGTTCTACGTCGACCTGGTCCGCAAGAACGGTGAGGCCGGTGCGGCACAGTCCGGCTTCACCGAGTGCCTCAACAACGTCAGCCAGGGCAAAGCAGCCATGTGGTACGACGCGACGAGCGCCGCCGGCTCTCTCGAGGACCCGAACGTGAGCGGTGTCGCCGGCAAGATGGGCTACGTCGCCGCGCCGGTGGTGAAGACGGACGCCAGCGGGTGGCTCTGGGCGTGGGCGTGGGCGATCCCCCAGACCACGAAGCGCGAGGACGCGGCGCAGCAGTTCGTGCGCTGGGCCTCCAGCAAGGACTACGAGAAGCTCGTCGGTAAGGAGCTCGGTTGGGCGCGCGTACCGGCCGGCAAGCGTGAGAGCACCTACCAGATCCCGCAGTACAAGGAGGCCGCCGCCGCCTTCGGTGACATCACGCTCCGCTCGATCGAGGAGGCCGACCCGAAGAACCCGGGTGTGCAACCCCGCCCGACCGTCGGGGTGCAGTACGTGACCATCCCCGAGTTCGCCGACCTGGGCACGAAGGTTTCCCAGGAGATCAGCGCCGCCATCGCCGGGCAGGGCACCGTCCAGCAGGCACTGGACGACGGCCAGAAGCTGGCTGAGGAGGTCGCGACGAAGTACCGCAACTGACCAGGTGCCGGGGGCGGTCCGGCCGCCCCCGGCCCGGTCGTGGCCCGACCCCCGCACCACCGTCCCATCGCCTGCTGGAGGCGCTGCCATGACAACCCTCGCCGAGTCGGCGCGTGAGACGACACGCCGCGCCCCCGCCTCCGGCCGGACCAGCAAGGAGCGCTGGCTGCGCCGAGCACCGCTGCTGCCGGCTCTGATCTTCGTCATCGTCGTCACCCAAGTGCCGTTCCTCGTCACGCTGGTGATCTCGTCGCTGAGCTGGAACGTCCTGCGGCCCGGTGAGCGTGGTTTCGTCGGTTTGTCGAACTACGGCACCGTCTTCACCGACGCACGGCTCAGGTCAGCCGTCATCAACACCGTCGTGCTGACCGCCTCGGTCGTCGTCATCTCGGTGCTGATTGGGCTGGTGCTGGCGATCCTCCTCGACCGCAGGTTCTTCGGGCGCGGCCTGGCCCGCACGCTGCTGATCGCGCCCTTCCTGGTAATGCCGATCGCCGCCGCGCTGCTGTGGAAGCACTCGATCTACAACCCCGACTACGGCCTGATCAACGGCACCCTCAACTGGATCTGGCAGCTCTTCGGGGCCGATCGCGGGCCGACCATCGCGTGGGTCGGGCGGTTCCCGATGTCGGCGCTGGTGGCGTCGCTCGTATGGCAGTGGACACCGTTCATGATGCTGATCCTGCTCGCAGGCCTGCAGTCCCAACCCGGTGACGTGCTCGAGGCCGCGAAAGTGGACGGCGCAGGCGGCTTCAAGACCTTCCGGTTCATCACCCTTCCGCACCTGCGCCAGTACATCGAACTGGCCGCACTGCTCGGCTCGATCTACGTCGTCCAGGTCTTCGACCACGTCTTCACGATCACCCAGGGCGGCCCCGGCACCGCCACGACCAACCTGCCGTACGAGATCTACCTGACGATGTTCCGCAAGTACGAGTACGGCGAAGCGGCCGCCGCTGGCGTCGTCGTGGTGCTAGGAACGATCATCGTCACGACGTTCGCCCTGCGGGTCGTGTCCACACTGTTCCACGAGGAGGTGTCCCGATGAGTTGCCCTGTGTCAAGCCGCCGCTTGTTGATCTTGGTTGAGGACGCGTTGGAGGGCGCCGTGGGCGGCTGGATCGTAGGTGACGCCGTCGTGCCAGCAGCGCCAGATGACGTGGGCCCAGGCACGAGCGAGGATGCGCACAGCGTGGGGGTGATCGTGGCCTCTGGCGCGGGCTCTGGCGTACAGGTCGGCGGCCCAGGGGTTGGCGTGTCGGGAGTCGCCGGCGAAGTCGCACAGCGCGTCGCGCAGTTGCTTGTCGGCGCCCCAGCGGAAGGTGACTGCGGTGACTTTGCCGGACTGGCGGGTGGAGGGCGCGACGCCGGCCAGGCAGGCCAGGGAGTCGGGGGTGGGGAAGCGGCCGCGGGCGTCGCCGATCTCGGCGAGCAGTCGGGCGGCGCGCACGGTGCCGGAGCGGGGCAGCGAGGTGAAGATGTGCCCGTCGGGGTGCAGGCTGAGCTGCTCGCCGATCCGGTCGGCGAGGGCCTGGATCTGGGCGCACAGCGATCGCAGGACCGCGACGAACGCCAGTGTGGTGGAGGCGTGGACGTCGGCGTGCTCGCCGGTGATTCCGCGGGGCGCGGCGGTCAGCTTGGCGTGCAGGGCGGCCGGGTCGGTGCGGCCGCTGTAGCCGACGCTGCGCAGCCAGGCCGCAAGGCGCTTGGGCGAGAGCCAGTCGGCCTGGGTCTGGGTGGTGAACCGCTCGAGGAACCGCAGGCTGATCTCGGAGTCGATGTTGCTGAACAGCGTTGCGGCGGCGGGGAAAACGACCTGCAGGTGGGCGCGCAGCTGGTTGGCGACCGCGACCCGGTGGGCGACCAGGTCGCGGCGGGCGCGGACCAGGGACCGCAGCGCGGTGGTGGCCTCGGTGTCGCGTACCAGCGGCCGCAGCCGGCGCCGGTCGGTGCGCACCACGTCGGCGAGGACGTAGGCGTCGAACCGGTCGTCCTTGTTGCCTGCGGACCCGTACCGGGAGCGCAGGTTCTTCAGCTGCCCGGGTGGGATCACCAGCACGGTCAGGTCGGCCTGCAGCAGGGCCTCCACGACAGGGCCGTCGGGGCGTTCGATGCCGACCTCGCTCACGCCGGCGGTGAGCAGCCGGCGCACCAGCGTCTTCAGGCCGGCGGCGTCGTGGCTGACGGTGAACCGGTCCAGGGCCTCGCCCTGGTCGCCGACCACGCACACGGCATGGTCGTCCTTAGCCCAGTCGATTCCGGCGCACACTCGCACGGCGACCGGGGCAGGGGTGACACTCATCGTTGTCTCCTCGCTGTTGCACCAGTGGGAAGACACCCGGTGGTCCCGGGACACCACAGCCGGTCGCTCACTGATCGGCGCTCTCTGGCGCTCAGCCCTGTAGCCAGTCGGGGCGTCCTGGGCCACCGGGCCTCGCAGAACTCATCGCGGACCTTCACGGTCGAGCGAGCAGGGCGATGGCCCGGTGGGGACCAGGGGTGCGCCCGAACCCTCCCAGTAAGGACCGGTCCGGACACAAGGAGGGTGCACCAGTGAGCGACGCACTGCTTCAGCTGCGGGACCTGTCGTTGCGTTACGGCTCACTTGCGGCAGTGGACGGCGTCACGCTCGACGTGCGCGCCGGCGCCCGGCACGCGCTCATCGGGCCCAACG
>JASBSH010000054.1 GCA_030149025.1 Actinomycetales bacterium
GGCGGCCGGTGAGGTGGACAAGGCAGCGCACTACGCCGGGGTCGCCGGCGGCGGGCTCTGAACGGGTCCCAGCCGTACCCGTACGGCGCCCAACTGCCGGTTCGGCGACCGTCGGGGCTGCGGTTGACGACGATGCGACGCACCTGGTTCCGGCTCGATACCGCCGATCCCCGCGACTGGGACTGGGACCCGTTCCCCACCGCCAGGTACCGGTTCGACTCCGCGAGCGGGAAGCACAGGGTGCGGTACGCCGCCTGGTCCGCGCGCGGCGCGATGCGTGAACGATTCGACCACGTACGCCGGTGGGTCACCGCAGCGGAGCTCGACCTGCACCTGGTGGAGTTGACCGGCCGGGTTCGGGTCCTGGACGTGCGGACCGAGGCCACGTTGGACGCGCTGGGCTTCGATGACCAGGTCAGCACGTCGCGCTCGCCGCAGGTGTGGGGCACCTGCCAACTGCTCACCGACCGGGTCGTCGACTGGTTCGGCGACCGCGTGGACGGGTTGGTGTACCGGTCGCGGACCACACCGCAACGCTCGGCGAACCTGGCATTCTTCGGTTCCGCCGCACTGCAGGCACGTTCCCTTGGTCGGCTTCGGGATCATGAGGACTTGCTGGTCGCCTGCATCGCGTCGGATGGGTTCACGGTCCAGGGACTGTGAGCCAGAGCTCCACCAACGTCGTTGGTACCACCGGGGTCGGCGAATCTGGCTCTTGAGGGCCGTGGCCGGCGTCCATAGCGTCCACCGCATTCGAAACGCTCGCTGGCGAGCGACGACTCACAGGAGACCGCATGAAGCGTCGGTTCCGATCACTACCGGTCGTGCTCCTCGCGGCCGCACTCGCACTGGCGGCGTGCGGCGGAGGGGGCAGCGCCGACAACAGCTCCAGTGGCGACCAAGGATCGGCCGGCGGCGGGACGGTGACGCTCGGCGCGTACCTCGAGCCCGTCAGCCTCGACATGACGTCGCAGACCGGGGCCGCGATCCCGCAGGTGCTGCTCTACAACGTCTACGAGGGCCTCGTCCGCATCGACGCAACCAGCAACGAGGTCGTGCCGCTGCTCGTGAAGGAGTGGAAGGTGTCGGACGACGGCACCGTCTACACCTTCACGCTGCGGGACGCGAAGTTCCACGACGGCCAGGAGCTGACGGCCAAGGACGTCGTGTGGAGCTTCGAGCGGGTCACCGCAGAAGGGTCGGCCAACCCGTTCAAGAAGCAGATGGACGTCGTGTCGAAGGTCGAGGCGCCCGACGACAAGACCGTCGTCGTGACGCTGGAGCGGCCCAGCCAGTTCTGGCTGCGGGACGTCGCCACACAGGTCGGCATCGTCCTCAAGGAGGGCGCCACCGATCTGGAGAACAAGCCGAACGGCACGGGCCCGTTCAAGTTCGTCAGCTGGAACCGCGGCGACAGCATCACCCTCGAGCGCAACGACGACTACTGGGGTGAGCGGGCCAAGGTCGACAAGGCCGTCTTCAAGTACATCACCGACGCGAACGCGCTGAACAACGCCATGCTCTCGGGCCAGCTCGACATCATCGCGAACGTGCAGGCGCCACAGCTGCTCGAAGTGTTCAAGGACAACGACCAGTTCAAGGTCGTCGAGGGCTCGACCACCAACGAGGTCGTGCTCGGGATGAACAACGCCACCGGGCCGTTCACGGACCCGAGAGTCCGCAAGGCGGTGCGCTACGCCATCGACAAGAAGGCGCTGATCGACACCGTGTGGAGCGGGTACGGCACCGCGATCGGCAGCATGGTGCCACCCACCGACCCGTGGTACGAGGACCGGACCGGCGACTTCGCCTACGACCCCGAGGCGGCGAAGAAGCTGCTGGCGGAAGCGGGTTACGCGGACGGGCTCAGCGTCACCATGGACGTGCCGCCGCCCGGCTACGCGCGCTCGGCCGCACAGTTCGTCGGGTCGCAGCTCGCCGAGGTCGGCATCCAGGTCAAGCAGAACAACGTCGAGTTCCCGCAGTGGCTGGACAAGGTGATGGGCCAGGCGAACTACCAGATGACCATCATCGGCCACGTGGAGCCGCTGGACATCGTGCGCTACGGCCAGCCGGACTACTACTGGCGCTACGACAACCCCAAGGTTGCGCAGCTGATCGAGGAGGGTGACTCCGCACGTGACGAGGCGACTCGAGACGCGAAGCTCGCCGAGGCCGCCAAGGTCATCTCCGAGGACGCGGCCAGCGACTGGCTCTTCCTCCTGCCGAACCTCGAGGTGATCCGCAAGGGTGTGGAGGGCTTCCCGGAGAACGCGCTCACCCAGTCGTTCGACCTGACCAAGGTGCAGAAGAACGGCTGACGCCAGTGACGCCAGCGCCGGAACCGCCGGGCGGTGAGTGAAGTGACTCTTTACTTCGCCCGCCGTCTGGCGGTCCTGCTCGCCTCACTGCTGGTCGCCTCGGTCGTGGTGTTCCTGCTGCTCTCGCTGCTGCCGGGCGATCCCGCGCAGGCGCTGCTCGGCGTGAACGCCACGCCGGAGTCGCTGGCGGCGCTGCGGGAGCAGTTCGGGCTCAACCGTCCCCTGTGGGAGCAGTACCTTGACTGGGTCGGCGGGATACTCCGCGGTGACTTCGGGACCTCCCTGGTCAGCGGCGTGTCCGTCGGTTCCGAGATCGCGGCGAAGCTGGCCCTGACCCTCCCGCTCGTCGTGTCCGGCATGGTGATCGCCCTCCTCGTCGCGCTGCCGCTCGGTGTGCTTGCTGCGGTGCGGAACCGGCACCCGATCGGCACCGTGCTGTCGGCGTTCAGCCAGGTCGGCATCGCCATCCCGTCGTTCTGGCTCGGCATCCTGCTCATCACGATCTTCGCGGTCCGCCTGCAGGTCCTCCCCGCCGGAGGGTTCCCCGGCTGGCAGGACTTCGGCGGCGCCGTCAAGGCGCTCCTCCTGCCCACTCTCGTCCTGGGTTTCGCGCAAGGCGCGATCCTGATGCGGTACGTGCGTTCCGCCGTCCTCGAAGTCATGCAGGAGGACTTCATCCGGACGGCGCGCGCGAAGGGGCTGACCCGCTGGCAGGCGCTGACCCGCCACGCGCTGCGCAACGCCGCCGTCCCGGTCGTCACCGTGCTCGGCCTGCAGCTCTCGACCCTGCTGATCGGCGCCGTCGTCATCGAGAACGTGTTCGGCCTGCCGGGGCTCGGCCGGATGCTGCTGCAGGACGTGGGCAACCGCGACCTGCTCAAGGTCCAGGGCGTCGTCATGGTGCTGGCGGCGGCGGTGCTGTTCGTGAACTTTCTCGTGGACGTCGTCTACCACCTCATCGACCCGAGGCTGAGGAGCCAGCAGTGAGCGCCGCCGACCTGGACGTCGCCCGGGAGACCGTCGTCGTGGCACCGGCCGCGGGGCGCAGACGGCGACGTGTCAGCCCGAGCCTTGTGGTCGGCGTCCTCATCGTGGGTCTTGTCGTCGCGACGGCGCTGCTGTCGTTCGTGTGGACGCCGTTCGACCCGACCCGCGTCGACCCGACCAGGCCGCTGCGTCCTCCCGGTAGGGAACACGTGCTCGGCACCGACCAGTTCGGCCGCGACATCCTCAGCCAGATGATCGCCGGCGCACGGACGACGCTGCTCGTCGGCATGATCTCGGTGACCATCAGCGCGACGCTCGGGATCCCGCTCGGCCTGCTGGCGGCGTCCGGCGGTAAGTGGCTAAGCGAGCCGATCATGCGTGCGATGGACATCGTGTTCGCGTTCCCCGCGATCCTGATGGCCATCATCCTCGCCGCCGGGTTC
>JASBSH010000055.1 GCA_030149025.1 Actinomycetales bacterium
CAACATGAGCCTCGGCGGCGACGCCTCCGGCACCCAGGACCTGCTCACCATGGCCGTGGACAACCTCGACCGTGCAGGGATCGTCGTCGCGGTCGCGTCCGGCAACAGCGGCCCGGGCCGCGGCACCGTCGGTTCGCCCGGCTCCGCTGAGCGTGCGCTGACCGCGGGTGCGTCGACTGTCGGGCAGTTCGTCGGGACGCCGATCAAGGACGCCGGTGGGAGCACCGTGGCAGTCGCAGCGATCGGCGACTTCCCGACGCCGGAGAGCGACCTCACCGCGCCACTGGCCAAGGCGGCCGGTGACCCGCTCGGCAACGGGTGCGACGCCGGTCAGTTCGGCGACGACATGGTGGGCGCCATCGCCCTGATCTCCCGCGGCATCTGCACCTTCGGGCAGAAGGTGGACAACGCGGAGAAGGCGGGGGCCGTTGCTGCGATCATCGTGAACAACGTGCCGGGTGACCCGATCGCCATGGCGGCGGACGCCGCGTTCCCGACGACGATCCCCGCCGTGCAGGCGGCGCAAGGCGACCTTGGTGCACTGGTTGCCCTCGTCGGCAAGCCAGTGACCCTGGGCGCCCAGCCCGCCTACACCCGTACCGCCAACGACAACATCATGGCGGACTTCTCCAGCCAGGGGCCGACGGACGTGACCTTCCGGGTCAAGCCCGACGTGGTCGCCCCCGGTGTGAACGTCCTGTCCTCCGTGACGCAGAAGTCCTGCAAGGACCCGGGCGACACCGGTTGCTGGGCGTTCATGCAGGGCACCTCGATGGCTACACCGCACCTGGCCGGTATGGCGGCTGTTGTCCGGCAGGCGCACCCTGCCTGGACCGCGGAGCAGGTCCGCTCGGCGATCGTCAACACGGCGCAGGAGGGCGTGCTCAAGAACTCCAGGAGGATCACCGAGCTGGAGACGTCCGTCCTGGTGACCGGCGCAGGCCTGGCCGACCTCAAGGCCGCTGTGGGCGCCGACGTCGCGGTCGGCCCGGTCAGCACCTCCTTCGGTGCCGTGCCTGCCGGGTCAGGCCAGGTGATCACCCGCACGGTGACCGTGACCGACCTGACCGGTGCCACGCAGACCCTGTCGGTCAGCGTCGACGGGCGGGACGCGAGCCGCTTCAAGGCCTCGACCACTAAGGTCAAGGTGCCGGAGGGTGGCTCGACCAGCTTCACCGTGACGTTCACCGCTGGCAAGAAGGCCGCCGCGGGCGAGTACCAGGCGACGCTGCGGCTCGGCGACGTCGCGCACTCGGTGCTGTTCGCGCTGGTGAAGTAGTCGAGTAGTCGGGAGCGCCACACGAGGGCGGGTCACCGGATCTCCGGTGGCCCGCCCTCTTCGCGCCGGTACGGTGCACAGGTGACCGATCTGCCTGCCGCCCGCGACGTCCATGCTCCTGTCGCCCGCGACGTCCATGCTCCGGCCGAACCGTCCGGCGAGGACGTCGTCGACGTCGTGCCCAAGGTGCTCCTGCACGACCACCTGGACGGCGGGTTGCGTCCGGAGACCGTGCTGGAACTGGCGGCCGACATCGGACACGAGCTGCCGGCGTCCGGCGCCGCGGGGCTTGCGTCCTGGTTCCGCCAGGCAGCCGACTCGGGTTCGCTGGTGCGCTATCTCGAGACGTTCGGGCACACCGTCGCGGTGATGCAGACCGAGGAGGCGCTGCGTCGCGTGGCGAGGGAGTGCGCGCTGGACCTGGCCTCGGACGGCGTGGTGTACGCGGAGGTCAGGTACGCGCCCGAGCAGCACCTGACAGCCGGGCTGAGCCTTGCGCAGGTGGTGTCAGCGGTCGAGGCGGGCTTTCGCGCCGGGGAGTCC
>JASBSH010000057.1 GCA_030149025.1 Actinomycetales bacterium
TCCTCGCCGACCCCCATCTGAGCGAGCGCCAGCGACGGGTCCTGCTCGACATCTACGAGAGCTTCCGGGCCGAGAACGAGCGGGACGCCGACACGCACGTCGCGTCGTCGGCTCCACCTTCCGAGTCCTCACCTTCGGAGTCCTCACCTTCGGAGTCCCCACCCTCGGAGTCCCCACCCTCGGAGCCGGGGACGACGGGGAAGGGACGGGCGCGGAAACGTGCCGCCGCGCCGTCCGAGTCTGCTGCGTTGCCTGCGAAAAGCGTTGCGACAGAGGCAGAACCGCACAAGTCCGCGCGAAAGGCGGCAAAGCGCGCAGCGCGCACCGTCGCCGGACGTGCCACCTCGGCGCAGCGTCGCGCCGCCAAGAAGAGCACCACCGACAGCGACAGCCAAAGCCAAGGAGGCAACTGAGATGACCGTCGCGACAGACCTGAAGAAAACCGCCACCGAGACGGGCTACGCCGTCGTCGGCCTGACCGACCTCGCCGTCGAGCGAGTGAAGACGGCGCAGCAGCGTGCGGCCGCCCTTCGGTACGAGCTCGAGCGCGTGGAGCCCGCGGAGGGGCTGAAGAAGATCCAGACCCGCGTGCAGCAGCTGCCGACCACCGCCGTCGGCGCCGGTGTCGAGGCCGCCACCAAGGCCGAGGCCGCCTTCGGGGACCTCGCCGCCCGCGGCAAGGTACTGGTCGAGCGCATCCGTGAGCAGCGGTCCACCAAGGACCTGGTCGAGCAGGGCAAGCAGACGATCAGCCGCGGCAAGGCTGCCGTGACGACGATCCGTCGTGGCGCGTCCGCCACTGTGGCCACCGCCGAGGACACCGTGCAGACCGCCGAGGCCGACGCCGCCGCGGTTGCCGTGGAGGTCAAGACCGCCGCCCGTCAGCGCACCCAGCGCACGCGGACCGCCGCCAAGCGCACCGCCACGACGGCGCGCAAGCGCACCACCGCCGCGAAGGACCAGACGAAGGCCGCTGTGAACAGCGCCAAGGAGACCGCCGACGTTGCGGTGGAGGCGGTCGAGGAGAGCGCCGACAAGATCGGCGACTGAGGATCAGAGACGTTGTTCTGACTGGTGAATGCGGCGACTGAACTGAGTTGAGCGCGTCACGTCTGAGCGAGGCCCCGTCCGGAATACCGGACGGGGCCCATCGATTGCTGCGTCAGCGGCTTTGTTTGTGCCCCGCCGCGTGGACGCGCTCGGCGCGGTCAGCGGGCGGCTGGCGCGCCACGGTGGCGGTCGCGGCGCGGAATTTCGCCACCTGCCCAGTCATGGCCGACGTCGGGTCGGGGTGGTGTTTCCGCGGGGAGTTGCCAGCGCGTCAAGAAACGGGTGCTTACCTAACACGCTGATAGGCGCACTCGAAAACACATCCCCGGACCCTGGCGGATCAGGTGGTCTGCCGCACTGACGACGGCTGGCGGACCGTCGCCGCGGCAAGGAGCAGCGCCACGCCACTCGTGGTCAGCATCGTGGCGCCCATGACCCCGCTCTGCGTGCCGACCAGGGACACGACCGGCGGCACGACCGCGCCGAACAGGAACTGAGCGTTGCCCAGCAGTGCCGATGCGGCGCCGGCGGCGTGGCCGTACGGGGTCAGTGCAAGCGCCGTGACGTTGCCGGCCAGGCCGCCGAAGCTCGCCATGACGAGGAACAGCGGGATCAGCACCCCGACCAGGGACCGGGTCATCACGCTGTCGACCGTCAGTACAAGGGCACCGACCACGGCGAGGACCAGTTGGCAGCGGAGCAGTCGCAGGGGGCCATGACGCCGCACGAGCGTGGCGTTCACCTGCGCGCCGACGACCATGCCGACGGCGTTGGTGGCGAAGATGAACGAGTAGGTCTGCGGTGAGATGCCGTAGTCGCTTCTCAGCACGAACGAGCTGAGAGAGATGTACGTGAAGAGGGTCGCGCCCTGCAGGCCGGCGATCAACAGGTAGACCAGGAACTGCCGGTCGAGGACCAGCCGGGCCATCTGCCGCACCTGAGAGCCCAGTCCGCCGACGTGGCGGAACTCAGGCGGATTCGTCTCGGGAACGACCAGGAGTGCCGCCGCGAAGAGGCCCACCCCGATGACTCCCAGCGCGACGAAGACGCCACGCCAGTCCGTGAAGTTCAGGATCTGGCCACCGAGCAGCGGTGCGGCGATCGGTGCCAGGCCCATCACGAGCATGAGCTGGGAGAACACCCGCGCCGCCTCGCTGCCCGAGTAGGTGTCGCGCACGATCGCCCGGGCGATCACGATGCCGGCTGCCCCGGTCAGACCCTGGACGAGGCGCAGCGCGAGCAGCACCCAGATGGAGGGTGCCAGCGCACACAGGAACGAGGCGACCGCGAACAGGGCCACGCCGACGAGCAGCGGCCGCCGTCGCCCCATGGAGTCGCTGAGCGGACCGGCGACGAGCTGGCCGAGGGCCAGGCCGACGAGGCAGACCGAGATCGTGAGCTGGGCCAGGGATGGCGTCGTGTCGAGCGCGGCCGCCATGTCCGGCAGCCCGGGCAGGTAGAGGTCCGTGGCGAGCGGGCCGAACGCGGTAAGAGCGCCGATCGTGACGAACAGGCCGGGGCCGAAGCGGGGGCGGGGCGGGCGGTGAACCTCGTGCGTCTGTGGTGCTGCCCGAGGATCCGCCTTCTCGCTCGACTCCCGGTGTGCCACCGGCGCAGGGTACTTCCGCGGCTTTCGCCCGCTGCGGGTACGCCCAGGATGTGGTCCGTTGACGGTCCGCGTGCGATCGACCGATGATGCGCCAAGCCGTCCGCCGCCCCGGGAGAGTGAGCATGTCCGTCCTGACCAACCTCGTATCCGCGCTGTCGTCGGGCTCGATCGAGGTCGTCGACCTCACCGCCCCGCTGTCGAACGAGACGCCGATCCTCGAGCTACCGCCGGAGTTCGGGCAGACCGCCCGCTTCGAGCTGCAGGAGATCAGCCGCTACGACGACCGCGGGCCGGCCTGGTACTGGAACAACTTCCGCACCGGCGAGCACACCGGCACCCACTTCGACGCCCCCAACCACTGGGTCACCGGCAAGGACAAGGCCGACATCGGCTCGGTCCCGGTCGCGGCCTTCGTCGCACCCGCCGTCGTCCTCGACGTCACCAAGCAGGTCGAGGAAGACCCGGACTTCCTGATCGAGGTCGACCACGTCCGAGCCTTCGAGGAGGAGCACGGGCCTCTGCCCGAGAACGGCTGGCTGCTGTGCCGCACCGGCTGGTCCGCTCGGACCACGCAGGCGGACATGATCAACAACACCGAGACCGGCCCGACCAGCCCCGGCATGTCCGCCGAGTGCGCGCGTTGGGTCGCCGAGCAGTCCCCGCTGCAGGGCATCGGCGTCGAGACCGTCGGCACGGACGCCGGCGCCGCCCACTCCTTCGACCCCGCTTTCCCCTGCCACGCGTTCCTCATGGGCAACGACAAGTACGGCCTGGCCCAGCTGCAGAACCTTGACAAGCTGCCGCCGACCGGCGCAGTCGTCATCGCCTCACCGCTGAAGATCGTGGGCGGGTCCGGGTCGCCGGTTCGCGTGATTGCGCTCGTCGAGCGCTGACCGGGCAAGGCAAGAAGCGGGACGGCGAGAGGCTGGGAGGGCGGGCACATGCACGTCGCTGACGTGGTCGGCAGGACCATCGTCGCCTCCGGTGTCGACCACGTCTTCGGGGTGGTCGGCTCCGGGAACTTTCACGTCACCAACGCGATGGTCGCCGCCGGGGCCACCTTCGTCGCCACCCGGCACGAGAGCGGTGCCGCCACCATGGCGGACGCGTTCGCGCGCACCTCGGGTCGCGTCGCCGCCGTGAGCGTGCACCAGGGCTGCGGGCTCACCAACGCGATGACCGGCATCGCCGAGGCAGCGAAGTCTCGTACTCCGATGGTCGTGCTGGCCGCCGAGGTGACCCAGCCGAGGTCGAACTTCTACGTCGACCAGGACGGTCTCGCCCGTTCCGTCGGCGCGATCCCGGCCCGGATCACCTCTCCTGCAACGGCGGTGGACGAGGCCGTGAACGCCATCTCACGTGCGCTGCACCAACGTCGCACTGTCCTGCTGAACCTGCCTCTCGGCGTCCAGGAGATGGAGGCGGCACAGGAGAGTGAGGCCGCGATGCCTGAGGCGCCAGTGCCCGAGCCGGCGGCCGGGGACGACGTGAACCGGCTCGTTGATGCGCTGCGTGCGGCTCGGCGTCCGGTGTTCGTGGCGGGCAGAGGGGCACGGTCAGCTGAAGCGCGAGACGCGTTGCTGGAGCTGGCGAACCGAACAGGAGCGTTGCTCGCGACGTCCGCCGTGGCGAAGGGCTTGTTCGAGGGTCGGCAGTGGTCGCTGGACGTCTCCGGCGGGTTTGCCTCACCCCTGGCCGCCGAGCTGATCCAGGGAGCGGACCTCATCGTCGGCTGGGGCTGCGCCCTGAACATGTGGACGATGCGCCACGGCAAGCTGGTCGGCCGCGACACCACCGTCGTGCAGGTCGACGACACCGCCGACGCCCTCGGCGCGCATCGCGACCTGACCTTCGGTGTCCTCGGTGATGTGGCGGCGACGGCACGTGCGGCGCGCGAGGCATGGGGTGAGGACCGGGCGGAGGGCTACCGGACAGCCGCTGTGGCTGACCGGTTGAAGCGCGAGCTCCGTTGGGGCGACGTCCCTTTCAACGACCGGTCGGCAGCAGACCGCATCGATCCGCGCGCTCTGACGATCGCCCTGGACGACATGCTGCCGCGTGAGCGGGTCATCGGTGTCGACTCGGGCAACTTCATGGGCTACCCGTCGATGTACCTGTCGGTGCCGGACGAGCGCGGGTTCTGCTTCACGCAGTCGTTCCAGTCGATCGGCCTCGGCCTGGCGACCGCGATCGGTGCGGCGCTCGCACAGCCCGACCGGTTGCCGGTCGCCGCAGTGGGCGACGGTGGGCTGCTCATGTCGGCCGCCGAGCTGGACACGGTGCGTCGCCTCCGTCTGCCGATGGTCGTCATCGTCTACAACGACGAGGCCTACGGCGCGGAGGTGCACCACTTCGGGCCCGGCGGTCACGACCTTTCGACCGTCCGGTTCCCCGAGACGGACATCGCCGCCATTGCCCGCGGGTACGGGTTCACCGGTGTGACGGTGCGGTCGACGGGTGATCTGGCCGAGGTGCAGAAGTGGCTGGACGGTCCGCGCGAAACTCCTCTGCTCATCGACGCCAAGGTCGTCGGGGACGAGCCGTCCTGGTGGCTCGAGGAGGCGTTCTGCGGGCACTGACCGATCACTCGGCGGTGATCATGGAATCCCGGATCGGTGCTCGAACTGCATTTCATGGTCACCGCATGGCTAGACCTGGCTCTGGGTGCGGGAGATTCAGCTCAGGCGTTCGCCGGTGTGCTGCTCCACCGGAAAGCGCGGCGCCGGGACCTCGCCGGGCCGAGTCGAGAGCCGCTCGACGACCGGGGCCTGGCGAAGACGGTTCGCCGAGATGGTTGCCGCGTACTGCCACTTTCTGTGAGCAAGGGGGTGGCCGAATCCCATGATCACTATTGCGACGTTGTGGCACAGGCTGAAGCGTGGCTCAAGCGTGGCTCAAGCGTGATCATGGAATCGCGCCGCCCTCCGTTCCAGCGAAGTGGTGGGCGGCGGCACGGGGTGGCGGCCGACACCTACGGAGGAACTACGCTCACCGGACGTGACCGCCCACGTTGTCAGTGCCGCCGTCCCGATCGCCGAGGTCGTGCGAGGAGGGGTGGTCGAGTCGGCCCATCTGGGTCACGTCGTGGCGCTCGCGGGCGATGGTTCGGTGACGGGCGTGCTGGGGGACTCTGCGGCTGAGATCTTCGCCCGCTCCTCGCTGAAGCCGCTTCAGGCAGTGGCGATGGTGCGAGCCGGGCTCGACCTGGCGCCCGAGCTGCTTGCGCTCGCGTCGTCCAGCCACAGCGGTGAGCAGATCCACGTGGACGGCGCGCGTCGCATCCTGGCCGGCGCCGGGCTGGACGAGTCCGCGTTGCAGAACACACCCGACTACCCGCTGAACGAGGACGCCGCGCTGAGCTTGCGTTGTGCCAGAACGAAGAAGGCGTCGATCTACCAGAACTGCTCCGGCAAGCACTCGGCGATGCTGGCGGCCTGCGTCGCTGCGGGGTGGTCTGTCGAGGACTACCGGTCCCCGGACCACCCTCTGCAGGTGCTCATCAGGTCGGTCGTCGAGGAGCTGACCGGCGAGAAGGTGCAGCACACGACCGTGGACGGGTGCGGCGCCCCGCTGTTCTCCTGCACCGTGGGTGGCTTGGCGCGGGCGTTCTCCGCGATCGCCACCGCGCCGTTCGGGACGGCGGAACACCGTGTGGCAGAGGCGATTCGGCAATACCCGCAGTTCCTCGGCGGGACAGGGCGTGACGTCACACAGCTCGTCGCCGGGATTCCGGGTTTCATCGCCAAGGACGGCGCCGAGGGCGTGTACGCCGGGGCGATGCCCGACGGGCGCGCGGTTGCACTGAAGGTCCTGGACGGTTCCCAGCGGCCCCGGCCGGTCGTGATGGCTGCGGCGCTGCGGTACCTCGGGGTCGAGGCGGACGTCCTGGACGACGTCAGCCGCGTTCCCGTGCTCGGTCACGGTGAGCCGGTGGGCGAGGTTCGTGCGGTTGCCCTGCAGCGGCCGGAAGACGCCGGCGACCACAGCCGGGCGGCAGAGGGGAGCGGGTCGTGCGTGCCGTCGTCCAGCGAGTGACGCGTGCGTCGGTGACCGTCGACGGTGAGGTCGTCGGGGTGATCGACAAGCCGGGGCTGCTCGCCCTCGTCGGCGTGACTCACGACGACGGTCCGGACCAGGTGGAGAAGATCGCGAAGAAGATCGCGGACCTGCGGATCCTGCGCGATGAGAAGAGCGCTCTGGACGTCGGTGCGCCGGTGCTCGTGGTGTCCCAGTTCACGCTCTACGCCGACACGCGCAAGGGGCGGCGGCCGACGTGGAACGCCGCCGCGCCGGGGCCGGTGGCCGAGCCGATGGTGGAGGCGCTCGTCGAGGCGCTGAGGGCGCGGGGGCTGACCGTCGGGACCGGTGCGTTCGGGGCCGATATGGCCGTCGAGCTGGTCAACGACGGGCCGGTGACGTTGATCCTCGAGGCGTGACCGTGGCGCGTGTCCCCCCGGTTGCCGCTGAGTGCCGCCGTGGCGTTCCTAGGGCCACGGCGGCACTCTGCGGCGTTGGCGGAAGCTGAGCACGCAGCGCCGCCGCCGCCTTGGGCGGCTCGGGACGTAGGATTGCTCCGTGTCGTCGATCTTCGCCGTCCAGAGCGTGGTCATGCTGGTGCTCGGGCTCGTCGCACTGGGGCTTCAGGTGTTCTCCCTGGTGGACGCGGCTCGTCACCGCGCCGACTCCTTCACGGCGACCGGCAACCAGACCAAGCCGATCTGGCTCGCCATCACCGGGGTGGCCTCAGCGATCGGCTTCGTCTCGGTGACGAACCCGCTGAACATCTTCAACCTGATCGCCGTGGTCGCCGCCGCCGTCTACCTCACCAAGGTGCGGCCGCAGATCCAGCAGATCACCGGGCGGGGCGGTTCCTCCGGCGGGCACCGCGGGGGCTGGTGACCGGTGCCGGCGACGATCGAGGCGGTCGAAGGTGACATCACCCGGCAGGACCTCGACGCGATCGTCAACGCCGCCAACTCCTCGCTGCTGGGCGGCGGAGGCGTCGACGGCGCCATCCACGCCGCCGCCGGTCCGTCCCTGCTGGCCGAGTGCCGCGAGCTTCGAGCGACGCGACTGCCCGACGGGCTGCCGACCGGCGAGGCCGTGGCCACGGGTGCCGGCAACCTGGCCGCCCGGTGGGTCATCCACACCGTCGGGCCGGACGCCCGCCGCGGCCAGACCGACCCCTCCCTGCTTGCGTCCTGCTTCAGCTCTTCCCTGGACGTCGCCACGCAGGTCGGCGCTCGGACGGTCGCCTTCCCGGCCATCTCGGCCGGGGTCTACGGGTGGGACGTCCACGATGTCGCGCGGGTCGCCGTCCAGACGGTTCGTGAGTACGTGAACGGGACGGACCAGATCGACCTGGTGCGGTTCGTGCTGTTCGGTGCGCGTGCCCATGAGGCGTTCGCCGAACAGCTCAGCTGACCGCGCCCGCTTCGCCGGTGATCATGAAATCCCGGTTCACGCCCGCAGACGCCTTTTCAGAGAACGAGCCGCAGGTCGTACTTGATGGCGATGCGGCGCAGTGCGGGCCGAAGCCCCGGATGGTTGAGCGGCATGTTCAGCCGGTAGCTGCTCGGGAGTGCGTCTGCTGCCCGCTCGTAGAGCGCCATGCAGCGGTGCGAGGGGAGGTTCGATGACTGGTAGTACAGGCCGTCGACGTCCGAGTACTGCTCGTAGATGTGACGCGACCACGCGCGGGCCGCGGCTCGTGGCCCCGTTGAGATCGCGCCGTTGCCCCCGGCGCGGCTGAGCCATGGCCCGTCGACGAGGTCCAGGAGGAGCAGGGGTCTCGTCGGGCGCCAGAGCACGAACCAGGGCGCGAGCGTGGAGAGGTCGATCGTGCGGGTCGAGCCGAAAACCTCAAGCACACATGCTTCGAGTGGATCGTTCGGGCGTTGGCCCCTACCCCGAGACGGCGCGTCGTACCGGATGCCGCGTCGAAGGCGCTCGCGGGTGGAGCCACGGTGGTGGTCGAACCTGCCGGAGGAAACCGGCCCGTCGGAGCGAAACCGATGCCAGGACTGAGGATGAGCCCCGGCGTTGAAGTAGATGCGGCCGATGTCCGTCGACCGGCCGAGGTGCAGGACGTCCGACCGACGGAGCTGCGGTAGCTCCTCCGGGGGCGGGGGGAGCCGGGTCGTCATTCGCGTTGGTGCCGTCGGTCAAGATCACGGGGCCGCGGGTATCGAGGTGATCAGCTCCGCCACCACTGAAGGGTCGTGACCCGAGAGCAGCCACTGGATGGGACTGACTGCGTGACCGCCCACCGAGAGGTCCGTGGTGGTCGCACGCATGAACTCGGTCACTGTGACGGGATGCAGTTGCGGTGGGACAGACGGCAGCACTGCGGCGATTCCTGGAACGGCCCCGTCCCGAGTGAACTGCCAGACAGGCAGGCGCCATGCGCGTCGGCCGCCGGACTGGATCCCGTACAACGTCCGGTCCGATAGTCGCTGGCGAACTCGTCCGGCGGACACCCGCAGCCGTTCGGCCGCCTGGTCGACGGTGAGCGCGTCATGCAGCATCGCTGCGTACTGAGCGGCCGTCGTGATCTCTGCACGCACGAATTCGGCCGGGCCACCCAGGTCGATTCCGGCCGACTCCAGGATGTCGCGCTCGTGCTGGGCCAGGTCGCTCGATCCGGTGGTCCGAGGTGCTCGCGACAGTTCAACAGCCAGGACATCCAGCAGGTCCGGGACGGATGTCGAGTTGGCAGCCGCGATCTCCGTCAGCTGCCGTTCGTGCAGGAGCGCCTGGATCAGCGCCGCAGTCCTTCCGCTCCCCCTAGCGAGGTCGAGATGCTGTGCCTTGGCGAGGTCGATAGCCGTGACTTCCTCGTCAGGTCCCAGCGCGACGAGGTACAGCGCGGCGGCTCGCTCAGCCGGCGAGAAGTCCGCGAGAAGCTCGGAGACGTCGAAAACCTCGGTAGACACGCTGCCTCCTGAGGCACGGGGCTTGCAGAAGCTAACGCCGATAGTAGCCGCAAGTTCCGCCGACGCCTAGGGAGTGGCTGCTATGCGGAGCGTCTCGGGCACAACTGCATGATCACGGCGTGGGCGTGGGCCAGGTCGCGAGGACGTCGTCCACGGTGTCCCGACCAGGCCGCGGGGCCGGCCCAGCGACGGCGCTTGGCGTGCGGCTGAGCCTCGGCACCGGCGCCGGCTGGACCTGCCCCGCGACATCGACGAACGATCCGCGCCACTTGGCGTGCGGGTGGTCGGCCGCCTCGGTCAGCGACAGCACCGGAGCAACGCAGGCATCCGACCGCTCGAACACCGCCGCCCACTCGTCTCTGCCACGAGTGCCGAAAACGGCGGCGAAGCGTTCGCTGAGCTCGGGCCAGCTCGACCTTTGGTGCCGGTCGGGTAGCTCGCTCGGGTCGAAGCCGAGCAACCCTACGAACTCGGCGTAGAACTCGTCCTCCAGGGCACCGACGGCGATGAACCGCCCGTCCGCGCACTCGTAGCAGCGATAGAACGGGGCGGACCCGTCGAGCAGGTTGTCGCCCCGGTTGTCGCGCCAAAGTCCTTCTGACACAAGGCCGTGGAGCATCGCCGTCATCATCGACGCACCCTCGGTCATCGAGGCGTCGACGACCTGGCCCCGGCCGCTGCGCTCGCGTTCCAGGAGCGCGGCGAGCACGCCGACGACCAGCGGCATCGCGCCGCCGCCGAAGTCGGCGACGTAGTTGATCGGGGGTGTGGGGGGTCGGTCGGAGGGTCCGATCGGGTGTAGCGCTCCGGACAGTGCCAGGTAGGTGATGTCGTGACCCGCCAGGTCCGCCCACGGCCCGTCCTGACCGAATCCGGTCAGTCGGGCGAAGACCAACCGGGGATTGCGTTCGAGGCACACGTCCGGCCCGATGCCGAGCCGCTCGCACACCCCCGGCCTGAACCCCTCCACCAGGACGTCGGCACGCTCGATCAGGTCCAGGAGCGCGCGGACGCCGTCCTCGGCTTTGAGGTCGATGGCGACCGAACGTCTCCCGCGCGCCAGGGGGTCGGGGGGTGGGGGAGCGACGTGCGTGTCGCCGTCCGGCGCCTGCTGGACGGGGCGCTCGACGCGGACGACGTCGGCGCCGAGATCGGACAGGACCGTGCACGCGAACGGTGCGGGCGCGATGCCCGCGAGCTCGAGGACCCGGACGCCGGCGAGTGGACCCGTCATGGCGTTACCTTGGCAGAGAAGTGCTGGCGGAATCCACGGTGGGGTCGACGGGGAGCACCGGGTGTACCGGTTAGCGTCGGGTGATGGTCGACGAGTCGGGCTGGTCGGTGGCCGGCGCACCGGAAGTGACGGTTGCCGTGCCGGTTTCGGTGGTTCGCCTGGCCGCCGGACGGGACGTGCGACCCGTGTGGCAGAACGAGCTGGGCGGTCTCACGTTCGAGCTGCTCGGTTCCCCGCGCCTCTTCGTGAAATGGGCGCCTTCCGACAGCGGGATCGACCTGGACGCCGAGAGGTTGCGTCTGGCTTGGTGCCGCCGGTTCACGTGTGTGCCCGAGGTCGTGGATGCCGGGAGCGACGGCGACGGGCGCTGGCTCGTCACCGGCGCCCTGGCAGGCGAGAGCGCGGTCTCGCCGCGCTGTGCCAGCGAGCCGGCTGTCGCGGTCACAGCGATCGGGGAGGGGTTGCGGGCACTTCACGACCGCCTGCCTGTAGCCGAGTGTCCGTTCTCCTGGGGCGCTGAGGAACGGCTGGAGCGGGCGCGGCTCGCGACAGAGCGCGGTTTCGGTGATCCGGAGCGGTGGCACCCCTCGCACCGCCACCTCTGCGTGGACGAGGCACTCGAGCGGGCAAGCGAGGTGCCGTCGATCGACCGGCTCGTGGTGTGCCACGGAGACGCCTGCGCTCCCAACACGCTCATCACCGAAGACGGACGGTGGTCCGGTCACGTCGACCTGGGTGCGCTGGGTGTCGCCGACCGGTGGGCCGACCTCGCCGTTGCCACCTGGAGCACCGAGTGGAACTACGGGCCGGGGTTCGAGCAGTTGCTCCTCGACGCCTACGGGGTCGATCGCGACGACGAACGGATCCGCTACTACCGCCTGCTGTGGGACCTGGGGTGCTGAAGCAGCGCCAACCCCTCCTTGCGTCAGCACGCGTGCGGGCCGGAACCCTCACATCCGCTGACGCAAGGGCTGGGGGGCGACGGCGTCCCACGCGACCGTCACCTCACCGAGCCGCCACCGCCTCGGATCGTCGAGCAGCGGCCAATCGTCAGCCTTCAACGACCGGCACATCGCCATGAACTGCTGCCGCGCACCGAAGCTGGCGTACGGGGCGTGACGCGCCCACGCGTCGTCCATCCCCTTCAGGAACTCGTGCACCCGCTCGCCGGGAACGTTGCGGTGGATCAGGGCCTTCGGCAACCGCTCGGCAACGTCGCCGGGCGTCTCCAGCCCGGCCAGTCGCAACGACACGCTCAGCGCCACCGGACCGTCGGCCGACAGCGTGACCCAGGCTGTGCGCCGTCCGATCTCGTCGCAGGTCGCATCCACGAGCAGTCCGCCGGCCGCAAGCCGCTCCCGCACAGCCGACCACGCGCCGTCCACGTCGCCTTCATCGTACTGGCGCAACACGTTCGCGGCGCGGACGAGCACCGGCCGCCGCCCGGCAACCGGCCCGCCCAGCTCAAAACCGCCCAGTCCGAACGACAACCCCGGACGCGACAGCGGCGCCGCAGTGGCAACGCGGTCGGGGTCGATCTCCAGGCCCACCACATCGACGTCAGGGCGAACGCGCCGCAGCCGCTCGAACAGCTCAAGCGTCGTGACCGGTGACGCGCCGTACCCGAGGTCGACGACGAGAGGGTCGTCGGCGCGGCGCAGCAACCCGGCTGCAGGTCCGCAGAGCCAGCGGTCGATGCGGCGCAGCCGGTTGGTGTTGGTGGTTCCGCGCGTGATGACCCCGACCGGACGGTGGGCACGCACGGGACACCAGGATGCCGGACGCCGTCACGCAGCTTCGCGGTACCCCTCGCCCCGGCGGGCGGTCACGTCGTGTGCTGGGTTACCGTCGCAGGTTGTGGTCGCCCCCGTGAACGGCGCACCGGTCCCCGCCGCGGACCTCGCGCCCCAGCCGACGCCTCGCCGTGTGGCAATGCTGTCGGTGCACACGTCTCCGCTCGCGCAGCCCGGTACCGGTGACGCGGGGGGGATGAACGTCTATGTCGTCGAGCTCGCGAAGCGGCTGGCCCAGCGCGGCACCGAGGTGGAGGTGTTCACCCGCGCGACGTCGTCCCTGCACGACCCGGTCGTGGAGCTGGAGCCGGGCGTGCTCGTGCGGCACATCGGCGCCGGTCCGCTGGACGGACTCAGCAAGGAGGACCTGCCGGGTCAGCTCTGCGCGTTCACCGCGGGTCTGATGCGGACGGAGGCACGGCACGAGTCGGGTTGGTACGACGTCGTGCACTCCCACTACTGGCTTTCCGGGCAGGTGGGGTGGTTGGTGGCCGACCGCTGGCACGTGCCCCTGGTGCACACGATGCACACGATGGCGAAGGTGAAGAACAGCCACCTGGCGCAGGGAGACACACCCGAACCGTCCGGCC
>JASBSH010000060.1 GCA_030149025.1 Actinomycetales bacterium
GGACGCTGGCGTCCTCGAAGTGCTCGGGGCGGACGCCCGCGATCACGAGCTCGCGGCCGCCGATCCGAGCGGCGACGTCCTCGGAGACCTCGACGTCGACGAACGGCAGCTGCAGCTTGCGCCCGGAGACGCGGGCGGGCATGAAGTTCATGGGTGGTGAACCGATGAAACCGGCCACGAACAGGTTGACCGGCTGCTCGTAGAGCTCGCGCGGGCTGCCGACCTGCTGCAGGAGCCCCTTCTTGAGGACGGCGACCCGGTCGCCGAGCGTCATCGCCTCGGTCTGGTCGTGGGTGACGTAGACCGTCGTGGTGCCGAGCCGCCGTTGCATGCGCGCGATCTCGGTGCGCATCTGCCCGCGGAGCTTGGCATCCAGGTTCGACAGCGGCTCGTCGAACAGGAAGGCGTCGGCCTCCCGGACGATCGCGCGTCCCATCGCGACCCGCTGGCGCTGGCCACCCGACAGGTTGGCCGGCTTGCGCTGGAGGTGCTCCCCCAGCTCGAGCAGGTCCGCTGCTCGCTGCACACGCTCCTTGACCTCAGCGTCCGGCACCTTCGCCAGGCGCAACGGGAAGGCGATGTTCTCGAAGACGGTCAGGTGCGGGTAGAGCGCGTAGTTCTGGAACACCATGGACAGGTTGCGATCGCGCGGCGCCTTCTCGTTCACCCGCTTGCCGTCGATAAGCAGGTCACCGCTGCTGATGTCCTCCAGGCCGACGATCATCCGGAGCAGCGTGGACTTACCGGAGCCGGACGGACCGACGAGGATCATGAACTCCCCGTCCAAGATGTTCAGGTTGACGTCCTTGACCGCCTTGAAGCCGTCGCCGTAAACCTTGTCGATGTTCTTGAGCTCGATCTCGGCCATTGCTGTGACTCCCTTTCGCACAAGCCGTTCGGCGTCATCCCTTGACGGCGCCGTTGGTGAGGCCGGCGACGATCCGGCGCTGGAAGAAGAGGACGAGCAGGATCACCGGGATGGTCACGATCACCGCGGCAGCGGAGATCGCCCCTGTCGGCTCCTCGAACTGCGACGCGCCGGTGAAGAGCGCGAGAGCGGCGGGGACCGGTCTGGAGGCCTGCGTCGAGGTGAGTGAGACCCCGTAGACGAAGTCGTTCCAGGCGATGAAGAAGGCGATGATCGCCGTCGTGAAGACCCCCGGTGCCGCAAGGGGCACGATCACCTTCCGGAAGGCCTGCCACGGCGTCGCACCATCCACCTGCGCCGCCTGCTCCATCTCCCACGGGATCTCCCGGAAGAACGCCGAGAGGGTCCAGATGGAGATCGGCAGGGTGAGTGACAGGTACGGGATGATCAGGCCAGGCCAGGTGTCGTAGAGACCGATGTTCCGCCAGAGGTTGAACAGCGGCGTGACGATCGACATCGCCGGGAAGATCGCGACCGCCAGCGCCACGGTCAGGATCACCCTCTTGCCCACGAAGTTGAGACGGGCGATCGCGTAGGCGGCGAACATCGCCAGCAGCACCGCGATCAGGGTCGCGATGAGCGAGATCCCGATGGAGTTCCGCAGCGCGGGGAGGAACAGCTCCGCGGCGGCTCCGCGGAGGATCAGGTCGTAGTTCTCCGTCGTCCAGACCGGCGGCAGGAACGTCTTGGACGCCAGGTCCGAGGCGCGTTTGAAGCTGAGCGACAGGATCCACAGCACCGGTATCAGGCAGTAGGCAGCGATGGCGAGTCCCGCGATCCACCACAGGGCCTTCTGGCGGGTCGAGTAGTTCTGCTGGTCCATCAGCGCTCACCCCGTGCGGCACCCAGGTCCACCTTGAAGATCTTGATGAAGCCCACGCAGATCAGCACGACGGTGAGGAAGAGCAGCACCGAGTAGGCGGACCCCAGACCGATCTCCAGACGCGAGATCGTCTGCCGGTAGGCACCGAACGAGAGAGTCTCCGTCCCGGCCGAACCGCCCGTCATGATGAACACGTTGTCGAATATCCGGAAGGCGTCGAGGGTCCGGAACAGGACGGCCACCATGATGGCCGCCTTCATGTTCGGGATCGTCACCTTCCAGAGCCGCTGCCACCACGTGGCGCCGTCCACCCGAGCAGCCTCCTGCAGGTCCTCCGGCACCTGGGCCAGACCCGAGAGGATGAGCAGTGAGATGAACGGCGTCGTCTTCCAGATCTCCGACAGCATGATCACGGTCACGGCGGTCGAGAACTGCGCGAACCAGTTCAGGTCCGGCTGCCCGATCAGCGGGTTGACGAAACCCGAGTTGATGTTGAAGGCGAAGAACCACGCGAACGCCGACACCACGGTGATGATGGCGTAGGGGATCAGGATCACCGTGCGCAGAGCCGGCCGGACCGCACGCAGCGCCTTGAGCATCACCAGGGCGAACGCGAAACCGATGACGAGCTCCACCAGCACGGTCACAACGGTGATCAGAGTCGTGACCCAGAAGGCGCGCCACCACACCGGGTCAGTGAGGATGACCCCGTAGTTCGTGAGACCGACGAAGCGACGCGCGGCCGGGTCCGTCAGGCGGTAGGAGAACAGGGAGTCGAAGAACGCCTGGAGGATCGGGTAGCCGGTCACCAGGACCATGACGGCGAAGGCCGGCCCTGCGAGCATCCAGCCGAGCCGGTTCTCACCGCGAGCGCGTTCGGACTTCACCCGTCTCGCTGTCCGGTTGGCCCGTTCGCTCTCAGCCTGCTCCTGCGGAGGTTGCTTGGCGAGGGTGCTCACAACAACGCATCCCCTCTCAGAATGGCCGTGATGAGGCTCTGGGAGTCCTTGGGTGTGGTGTTCGGGTCGACGACCGACGGCGGCTGCCACGTCCGCTGCAAACCGCCCGAGATCTCGTTGTAGTAGGGCGTCTGCGGCCGTGGCGCGGACTTGTCGAGAGACTCACGGATCAACGGTGCCATCGGGAACGCCTTGAGCACCTCCGGATCCTCGTAGGCGGCTTTCGCGGACGGCGGGTTGCCGTCGCTGATGAAGTAGGCGGCCTGCTTCTTCTCGTCCACGATGCACTGGCCGGCCTTGAAGGCGAGGTCCTTCTGCTTGCTGAGGGCGCTGATCCCGATGTTGATACCGCCGTACGGGGGCCGCGACTGCTCGCCCTGCGTCATCGCCGGGTACATCGCCCAGCCGTAGTCGTCCAGCGTCGGCTTCTGCATCGTGCCGGCCTTGACGTAGCCCTGGGCCCTGGGCCAGACGAAGGGCCAGTTGACCATGAAGCCGCCATCCGGGCCCTCGAACTCGGTGGCGTTGATGTCCTCGGTCGCGGTCGCGAGCTGCGGCCCGCCAACGCCGCTCCTGGCGATCGTCTGCATCACCTCGGCTGCCCGGCGTCCCGCGTCGGAGTCGAGGCCCAGCTTGTACTGGGTGACCTCTGCGCCCGGGTTCTCCAGGATCTGCCCACCCGCGGACGAGATCATCGCGTTGATCCAGACGGTGAGCGACTCAGCGCGCGTACCCTGGACGCCGAGGCGCTTCTGAGTCTTCTGCGACGCCTCGATCAGCTGGTCCCAGGTGACCGGCTGGCTCATGTCCAGACCGGCCTGCTCGGCCACCGACTTGCGGTACCACAGCAGTTGCGTGTTGGCCCAGAACGGCAGGGCGACGAGCTCGTCCTTCCACGTGGAGCCCTGCAACGCACCCGCCACGACGTCCTTGGTCACCTGCGCCTTGACGTCCTCCGGCACCGGGGCGAGATACCCCGCCTGGGCGAACTCCGGGATGAACGGCGGGTCGAGGCTCATGATGTCGACCGACGTGTCGTTCCCGGCGAGCCGGCGGATCAGCTGCTCACGCTGACCGGGTGCGTCCCTCGGCAGTCGCGGCAGCTTGATGGTGTACTCGCCGCCTGCCTCGGCGGTGCACTCCTTCGCGATGCGCTCCTGTCCCCCGCTGTCGGGGTTGACGTACCAGTTGAGGGACGGTGGGCCGCCCTCACCCGACCCGCATGCGGCCAGGCCGGTCAGGGCGACGACCGCTGCCGCCGCAATCGCCGTTCGCGTCCGGCGGACTCCTCTCGCGTTCAAGGCGTCCCCTCCTGTTCTCGGAGTGGTGACTCGCCGCCCCTCAGGCACCGGGGCGTGGACAAAGATCACCCTTGGGGAGTTCCTAATGCCTCGCGGCGTCAGGCGCATCTCCAGCGAACGCCAGGCGTCGTCGTCCACCTCCTCCCCCGGTGCTTGCGGGACCGGCTGCGCCCCTGCTCGCGCTGACGGGCGACGACGAAGTCCCGAGTCCCCGTCGTCCCCACGGACCGTCGCGATCCGCTCGTGCCCCAGCTCGACGAGATGCCGGACGGCGACACGCGCGGCCCGGTGCTCCTGGACGACCGGCGCCCGGAGCGCCCGGGCACGACCTCCATAACCGCGACACTGCACCATCCGCAGCCGCCGAGCAAGGGTCCGCAGCCGGGAGGAACCGCCCCGGCGGCACGCCGATATCCTGCAGGCGCCTCCCCGCCCGCGAAGGAGATCACGTGCCCGTATCCTCCCAGGTCCCGTTCGACTACACCGATCTGCTGCCGATCGGCCCCGACACCACGCAGTACCGGCTGCTGACGACGGACGGCGTCCGCACGGTGGAGGCCGCCGGTCGCCGGTTCCTGGAGGTAGACGGCGAGGCGCTGCGGCTGCTGGCGCGCGAGGCGATGCACGACATCGCGCACTACCTGCGCCCCGTCCACCTCGCCCAGCTGCGCCGGATCGTCGACGACCCGGAGGCCAGCAGCAACGACAAGTTCGTCGCGATGGACCTGCTGAAGAACGCGAACATCGCGGCGGCCGGCGTGCTGCCGATGTGCCAGGACACCGGCACGGCGATCGTGATGGGCAAGCGCGGCCAGCACGTGCTCCGCGCACCGGGAGGCGTCTACGGCAGCGACGACGAGGCGATCGCCCGCGGCGTCTTCGACGCCTACACCACGCTGAACCTGCGCTACTCCCAGCTGGCTCCCCTCACCATGTGGGAGGAGAAGAACACCGGCTCCAACCTCCCGGCGCAGATCGAGCTGTACAGCGACACGACCGACGGCCACGAGGACGCCTACAAGTTCCTGTTCATGGCCAAGGGTGGCGGCTCGGCGAACAAGTCGTTCCTGTACCAGGAGACGAAGGCCGTCCTGAACCCGGAGCGGATGCTCGCCTTCCTCGACGAGAAGCTGCGGTCCCTGGGCACCGCCGCGTGCCCGCCGTACCACCTCGCCGTCGTCGTCGGCGGCACGTCGGCGGAGTACGCGCTCAAGACGGCGAAGTACGCGAGCGCGAAGTACCTCGACGGGTTGCCGACCTCCGGCTCGCCGTCGGGGCACGGCTTCCGGGACCTGGACCTGGAGCTGCAGATCCTGGAGATGACGCGGCAGTTCGGGATCGGCGCCCAGTTCGGGGGCAAGTACTTCTGCCACGACGTGCGGGTGGTCCGGCTGCCCCGCCACGGCGCCTCCTGCCCGGTGGCCATCGCCGTGTCCTGTTCGGCGGACCGCCAGGCACTCGGCAAGATCACCCCCGACGGCGTGTTCCTGGAGCAGCTGGAGACGGACCCCGCCCGGTACCTGCCGGACACCACGCACACGGACCTGGACGGCGGGGCGCAGGGGGACGTCGTCCAGATCGACCTCAACCGGCCGATGGCCGAGGTCCGCGCCGAGCTGAGCAAGCATCCGGTGAAGACCCGACTGTCGCTGACCGGCCCCCTGGTCGTGGCACGTGACATCGCCCACGCGAAGATCGCCGAGCGGCTCGACGCGGGCGAGCCGATGCCGCAGTACCTGCGCGACCACGCCGTCTACTACGCCGGTCCGGCGAAGACCCCGGAGGGCTACGCAAGCGGCTCGTTCGGCCCCACCACCGCCGGGCGGATGGACTCCTACGTCGAGAAGTTCCAGGCCGCGGGTGGCTCCTTCGTGATGCTGGCAAAGGGCAACCGGTCCACGCAGGTCACACAGGCCTGTCAGCGGTACGGCGGGTTCTACCTCGGCTCCATCGGCGGGCCGGCCGCGCGCCTCGCGCAGGACTGCATCAAGTCCGTCGAGGTGCTGGAGTACCCCGAGCTCGGCATGGAGGCGGTGTGGAAGATCAAGGTCGAGGACTTCCCCGCGTTCATCGTGGTCGACGACAAGGGCAACGACTTCTTCGCCGAGACCGCGACACCCGTCGCGATGACGATCGGAGCCCGGCCGTGAAGCTCGACCCGCGGACGCCGGCCGAGGCCTGGCGCACCGTTCTGGACGGCAACGACCGGTTCGTGCGTGGCGAGCCCGCCCACCCGGACCAGGACGCCGCGCACCGCGCCCAGATCGCCACCGGGCAGCGCCCGTTCGCGACGGTGTTCGGCTGCTCCGACAGCCGGGTCGCGGCCGAGATCATCTTCGACCAGGGCCTCGGCGACTTCTTCGTCGTGCGGACTGCCGGCCACGTCGTCGACGGGGGCGTGCTGGGATCGCTCGAGTTCGGGGTCTCGGTGCTGGACATCCCGCTGATCGTGGTGCTCGGGCACGACCTGTGCGGTGCCGTCGGAGCGACCCTGACGGCCTTGGACGGCGGCGAGGTGCCGACCGGGTACGTCCGTGACCTGGTGGAGCGCGTGACGCCCAGCGTGCTCGCCGCCCGCAGCGAGTCCGGCTCCCCGACCCTGGACGACGTCGAGGTCGAGCACGTGCGCCACACCGGCCGGGTGCTGCTGGAACGCTCCAAGGTGATCGACCAGGCGGTGGTGGAGGGCCGGTGCGCGATCGTCGGTCTCGTCTACACCCTCACCGACGGCCGGGTGCGGCTCGTCGACGTGCAGGGCGACATCGGCGAAGCGCGACCCGTCTGAGGAGCGAGTTCCGCTGCCCGCCCCCGGTCCCGACGTCGAGGTCGTCGCCCGCGCGGACGGGGTGCTGGGCGAGCTCGTGCTGCGCCGCCGGCACCGCCGCGATGCGACAGGCGGCGACGCGACAGGCGGCGCCGAGGTGCTGGAGCTGGTCAGCGGCGGCGTCTTCCTCATGGACACCGAGGACGGCACCACGGAGCGACTGCTCGCCCGGGCGGCCCTGCGGGCCGTCTCACCGCCGGACGCCGGCAGCCTGCGAGTGCTCGTCGGCGGGCTCGGTCTCGGGCTCACCGCGGCCGCCGCCCTCGCGCATCCAGCAGTGCGTGAGGTCGTCGTGGTGGAGATCGAGCCCATGCTGACCGGGTGGTTGCGCGAAGGCCTCGTGCCGCCGACCCGCTCGATCTTCGACGACGACCGGCTGCACGTCGTCCATGGCAACATCCGGGACGTGCTGGTGAGCGTCGAGCGCGACCGGTTCCACGCCGTCCTGCTCGACGTCGACAACGGGCCCGACTTCCTGACGCACCCGTCCAACGCCGACCTCTACCGCACCCCGGCGCTGACCGCCGCGGCGGGCACCCTCGTGCGTGGCGGCGTCCTCGCTATCTGGTCGGCGGACCCGTCAGCGGAGCTGGCAGCGGCGTTGGAACGAGCAGCGGGGCCGACGCGGGAGGTGCGGCGCGTGGTGCGCCGGTCCGGGCGGTACCTGGAGTACGTGCTGTACCTGGCAAGACGCGAGCAGGACCAGCTCGGGGGTAGACCAGTTCAGCGCGGCAGGCCGAGGAGCCGAGGTGTGCGTGCGGAGTAGGCGTCGTACTCGTCGCCGAACCTGGCGCGCAGGGCCTGTTCCTCCATACCCGTCTTGACGTGGAGGGTTGCCGCGAGCGCGGCGAACGCGACGAGCGGCTCGACACGACGGCGGAGGACGGCGAACCCCGCGGCGGCAACGATCAAGCCGGCGTAGATGGGGTTGCGGCTGAGTCGGTAGGGCCCGGTGGTCAGCAACGGTGAACCGGCAGGTGGCTCGACGTGCGGTGTCAGGTGGCGGCCCTGCGCTCGAGCCCCGGCGACACCGAGGGCGGCGCCGACGGCCAGCAGCGCTGCCGCACCGGCGGTAAGGGCTGCGGGCAACCGCCAGCGGGCCCGCCCGGGCCACAACAACCCGGCGAGGGAAAGCCCCTGCGCGGTCACGGCGAGGTGGCTGGGCTTCATCGGCGTCACCCTCGTCACCCTGCCACGTGGGTGTGCTGGCGGTGCCGCGGGGGGTGGGGTGGGTGGTGCAGACGGCGCACGTGCAGTCGCGCGTGCTCCAGTGCGTCCTCGAGGGTGTCGAACAGGTGGCGCTCGTGGGCGAGCTCGTCCAGGACGCCAACCGCCCGCAGGATCGACAGGTGCTGCGGGCGCACCCCCTTGATCAGGACCGTGCTACCGCGCCGCTCGAGGTCGGCCACGATCTGCGCGAGAGCGTTGGCTCCGGTGGCGTCGACGACCTTGACGTTGCTGAGACGCAGCACGACCACGCGGACGTCGCCCACGGTCGCGAGCTCGTCCAGGAACCGTTGTGCGGCACCGAAGAAGAGGGCGCCGTCGATGCGGTACACGGCGATGTTCTCGTGCAGCAGCGCGAGCTCGGTGTCGGCGTCGATGCGCTCGGTTCGGTCGCCTCGATCGACACTGGCGACTCGGTCGACACCGTCGACTCGGTCCACACTGGCGATCTGGTGGTCGGTGGCCTCATGGTCGTCGAGGCGAACCGCCGGCACGAGGCCGTTGACCGGCTCGAGCCGGGCACCGCTCGCGCGAGCCACCGACCGGAGCGCGAGCAGCGCCGCGATTCCGATGCCGATCTCGACCGCGACGATGAGGTCGAAGACGACGGTGGCGAGCGCCGTCGCCGCCATGACGAGGGCGTCGGAACGCGTGGTGCGCCAGATCGCCAGCACGGTGCGCGGCTCCACCATGCGGAATGCCGTGACGATGAGGACGCCGGCCAGCGCCGGCAGCGGAATGGCCGCCACGAGCCCGGAGCCGAACAGCACGACGCCCACCAGGACGACGGAGTGCACGATCGAGGACACGCGGGTCCGGCCGCCGGCTCGCACGTTGACCGCGGTGCGTGCGATCGCCCCGGTCGCCGGCATCCCGCCGAACAGCCCACTGGCGACGTTGGCGAGGCCCTGCCCGACGAGCTCGCGGTCCGGGTCGGTCTTGGTCGTGTCGGTCATCCCGTCGGCGACGCGCGCGGACAGCAGGCTCTCGATCGCCCCGAGGGCCGCGACGGCGAGCGCGCTGGACAGCAGAGCACTGACCGTGCCGGGGGCGAGGT
>JASBSH010000068.1 GCA_030149025.1 Actinomycetales bacterium
TCCTCGACGGGCCGGCCGGTCGGGTCGTCGTCCAGGCCGAGTAGACGGGTCGCCTCGTCGTTGACCAGCACCACCCGCCCCTTCCGGTCGACGGCGACCACACCTTCCCGGATCCCGTGAAGCATCGCCTCGCGGGCCTCCAGCAGGCGGGCGATCTCCTCCGGCTCCAGCCCGAAGATGCGCCGTCGCAGCAGTCGCGCGATCAGCAACGAGCCGAGCGCACCAAGGAGCGCCGCGCCGCCGAGCCAGCCGACGAGCAGCGGGATGTCCTCCCGGAAGTCCGCCGCGAGCTTGCTCTCCAGGATGCCAACCGAGGCCGCGCCGATGATCCGGCCGCCGTCGTCCTTGATCGGGACCTTGGCACGCAACGACTCACCCAGCGTCCCCGTTTCCGTGCCGACGAAGGTTTCACCGGCCAGGGTCGTCGTCGGGTCCGTCGAGACGCGCTCGCCGATCCGCTCCGGGTTGGGGTGTGAGTAGCGGATGCCCTGGGCATCGGTGAGGACCACGAAGGTCATCCCGGACGACTGGCGGATCAGCTCCGCCAGCGGTTGGAGCTCTGCCGCGGGGTCCGGCTCGTCGTAGGCGTCGATCACGCTCGGCAGGCTCGCGACGCTCGTTGCGACCGTGAGTACCTGCTGGCGGTAGGCGTCGCGGATCTGCTGTCGTTGCAGGTGGACGGCGAGCAGGCCGGCCGCGACCACGGTGACGAGCACGATGCAGACCTGCAGGACCACCAGTTGCAGGCTCAGGGACATCGTGCGGCGCACCGGCTCAGTGTGCCGCATGACACGGAGCCCGGATGCGGTGTCCGCGGTGACCGAAACGACCACTACGACCCGTACGACCGCAGTCTTCCCCCAGCAGCAACGGCGGCTTTAGCGTCCCGGCACCCGGGAGAATCGTCTCCCGCCCCCCAAGGAGGATCGATGTCAGTTCCCACCGACGGTGGCAGCCGGCGCACGGGCCGGCGACGCTTCATCGTCCTGACCGCTGTGGCGGCTGTCCTGGCGCTTGTCGCCGCCGGTTGCGGCGACACGGCGGACACCGGGGGAGGCGCGCAGGCCTCCGAGGAGGTCCAGCCGGTGAACCGGGTGCAGGTGATGGCGCCGGCCGACCCGGGTGGCGGCTGGGACCAAACCGCTCGGGCGTTGGCCGCCTCGTTCGAGGAGGCTGGGCTGGCGAAGAGCGTGCAGGTCTCCAACGTCGGTGGCGCCGGAGGGACGGTGGGCCTGGCGCAGTTGAAGAACGAGCGCAGCGAGGACTACCTGATGGTGATGGGCCTCGTGATGGTCGGGGCCATCGAGACCAACAAGTCGCAGGCGACGCTGAAGGACACGACGCCGATCGCCCGGCTCACCGCCGAGGACGAGATCGTCGTCGTCCCGGCCGACTCGCCCTACCAGACGATCGACGACCTGGTGAAGGACATGCAGCAGAAGGGCCGCGGGGTCTCCATCGCCGGTGGCTCGGCGGGCGGCACGGACCACATCCTCGCCGCGCTGATCGCGCAGGCGGGCGACGTTCCGGTCGAGAACCTGAACTACGTCCCCTTCTCCGGTGGCGGTGAGTCCCTTGCGGCGCTGCTGGGCGGCCAGGTGTCCGCCGGGATCTCGGGTGTCGGCGAGTACGCCGAGCAGGTCAAGGCGGGAAAGCTGAGGGCACTCGCCGTGTCGGGCGCTGAGCGCGTCGAGGGCATCGACGCGCCGACCCTCACCGAGGCGGGGCTGGACGTCGAACTGAGCAACTGGCGTGGGGTCGTGGGGCCGCCGAACTTGACCGATGACGCACGGCAGAAGCTGATCGACCTGGTGGACAAGGTCCGTGCGTCCGACGCGTGGAAGCAGCAGGTCGAGAAGAACGGCTGGTCGGACACGTACCTGTCCGGCGACGATTTCGACTCCTTCCTCGCCGAGGAGCAGCAGCGGGTGCGCGGCGTCCTCGAGGACATCGGTCTGGTCCAGTGAGCTCAGTTGTCGGTGACGGCACCTCCCGCACCGGGCGACCGGTGCGGGAGGCGCCGTGGGCCGAAGCCGTCTTCCCGGTGGCGCTGACGGCCCTCGGCGTGTTCACCATCGTCGACGCCACCCGGATCTTCGTGCCGGGCTCTGCCAACACGCTCGGGCCGCGGGCATTCCCGTACGCGGTCGGGGCACTCCTGGTCGCAGTGGGCGTCGTACTGGTTATCGGCCTGGCGCGAGGCCACCGTGGCGACGCGGAGGACAGCGAGGACGTCGACTCGGGCGTCGGCACGGACTGGCCGACCGTCGCCAAGCTGACGGGCTCCTTCGCCGCCCTGGTGGTACTCATCGAGCCGCTCGGGTGGCCGGTTGCGGCGACCGTGCTGTTCGGTGGGACGGCGTGGTCGCTCGGCGCCAGGCCTTGGTGGCGGCCGATGCTCGTCGGCGCCGTGCTCGCCGTGGTCGTCCACGTCGTCTTCACGCAGATGCTCGGCCTGTTCTTGCCGGCGGGACCGCTCGACGGGGTGAGGTTCTTTGGGTGACTTCGCAGCGTTGCTCGACGGTTTCACGACCGCTGTGCAGCCGATCTACCTGCTCTACGCCCTCATCGGGGTAACGCTCGGCACGGCCGTTGGAGTGCTGCCCGGCATCGGGCCGGCGATGACGGTCGCGCTGCTGCTACCCCTGACGTACACGCTAGAGCCGACGGCCGCCTTGATCATGTTCGCGGGCATCTACTACGGCGGGATGTACGGCGGCTCCACCACTTCCATCCTGCTCAACACACCGGGGGAGTCCGCGTCGATCATCACCGCCCTCGAGGGCAACGCCATGGCCAAGGCGGGCCGGGGAGCGGCGGCGCTGGCGACTGCCGCGATCGGGTCCTTCATCGCCGGCACGCTCGCCACCGTGGCGCTGACACTGCTCGCGCCGGCAATCGCGGACGTGGCGGTGAAGCTCGGTCCTCAGGACTACGTGGCTCTGATGGTGGTCGCGTTCCTCACCGTTGCGGCGCTGCTCGGCTCGTCCCCCGCCCGCGGCATAGCGGCGCTGGCGGTCGGCCTCTTCCTCGGTCTGGTCGGCACCGACACCCTGACCGCTCAGCAGCGGTTCACCTTCGGGGTTCCTGCGCTGGCCGACGGCATCGACGTCGTGGTGGTCGCGGTCGGTGTCTTCGCCGTCGGAGAGGCGCTGTACGTGGCGTCCCGCATGCGGCGGGGTCCCATTCCGCTCGTGCCGATCAGCGGCAAGTTCATGACCAAGGACGACATGCGCCGGTCGTGGCGGCCGTGGTTGCGCGGTACTGCGGTGGGCTTCCCGATCGGGACGATGCCTGCGGGCGGGGCCGAAGTCGCGACCTTCCTGTCCTACTCACTCGAACGGCGCCTCTCCAAGCGCAAGCACGAGTTCGGCAACGGCGCGATCGAGGGTGTCGCGGGGCCGGAGTCGGCCAACAACGCGGCTGCTGCCGGGGTTCTCGTGCCCCTGCTGACGCTTGGTCTGCCCACCTCGGCCACCGCGGCGATCATCATCGCCGCGTTCCAGAGCTATGGGATCCGCCCCGGCCCCCTGCTGTTCCAGAACGAGTCGGCGCTGGTCTGGGCGTTGATCGCCAGCCTGTACATCGGCAACGTCTTGCTGCTCGTGCTGAACCTGCCGCTGGTGGGCGTGTGGGTGAAGCTGCTGCAGATCCCGCGGCCGTACCTGTACGCCGGCATTCTGACCTTCGCGGCGCTCGGCAGCTACTCGGTCGGCGCATCAACGAGTGACGTCGTCCTGCTGTTTCTGCTCGGCGTCCTCGGTTGGACGATGCGGCGATTCGGTTACCCCATCGCCCCCGCGGTGGTGGGTCTGATCCTCGGGCCGATCGCTGAGGAGCAGCTGCGACGGACGCTGGCCATCAGCCAGGGGGACCTGACGGCGCTCGTGACCAGCCCGTTCGCCGCACTCGCCTACACGGCTCTGGTGGTGTTCATGGTGCTCGGCTGGTGGCTCAAGAGACGACAGGCCCGCACTGAGGCCGAGCTCGCGGCCGCGGCGCGGGCGGAGTCGCAACCGGCGGTGGTCGAGGGAGGACGGCGATGACGATCGTGGTGGGGTACGTCCCCAAGCCGGAGGGGAGGGCCGCGTTGCGGGCGGCTTTGGACGAGGCGGACCGAAGGGCTGAGTCGCTCCATGTGCTCAACACATCCCGTGGTGACGCGCTCGTCGACCCTTCGTACGCCTCGCCGCAGGACCTCGAGGACGTTCGCCGGCTGCTGGAGGAGGCGGGTGTCGAGTTCGACCTGGAGCACCGGGTGGGTGGTCGGGACGGTGCCGAGGAGGTCGTCGAGGCAGCCGAGAAGCAGAACGCGTCCCTGATCGTCATCGGTCTTCGGCGCAGGTCGCCGACCGGGAAGCTGATCTTCGGCAGCAACGCGCAACGGATCCTCCTCGATGCGCCGTGCCCCGTGCTCGCGGTGAAGGCGCCCGCTGGTGAGGCTGCAGGTCACCTTCACTGACTCGGCCACAGCCTCGGCAAGCTGCAGTCCCGGTTCGCGATGAAGACCTCAAATCCGGCGTGCCGGCGCCCTCCGGCACGCCGTGACGATCACATGGGCTGGATCGGGTAAACCTGCGCGAACAAGAGTCGGCCGGAGTCGGTAGAGGCGACCAAGTTCACTCTTGCGGCCCCCTTCCCGCCGAGACCGATCATCGAGTGAACGGCTCATGGGGCGCGGGTGACTGGTGGCGGCGACGTGGCCAGCCGCGGGCTTTTGTCCTCCGGGGACTTGTGGGGCCGCGCGGGTAGGCTGGAGGCATGTCCGAGCGGCGCGACGAGTTGCACCACCTGATCGACTCCCTTCCTGATGAGCAGGTCGAGCAGGTGCTGGTCGACGTGCGTCGGCGCACCGCGCCGCGAGCCGTACCTTCGGAGAAGGCATTCGCATGGATGGGTGCCGGCCCCGCCAAGAACGGCCGCAGTGACAACGCCTCGCGGGTCGATGAGTTGCTGGCCGAGGGCTTCGGCCGCAACTGATCGTGATCCTGTTCGACACCGGCCCCATCGTCGCTGCAGCATTCACCACCGAGGACCACTACGAGGCGTGCACCGACCTCTTCGCCGGACTCCGTCTCGCCGGACGCAGACTCCTCCTTCCAGCGACGGTGTCAGCCGAAGTGGGCTACTTGATCGACAGACTCGGCGGGGCGGAGCGCGAGGCGGGATTCCTCGCGGGCGTCTCGGAAGGCGCGTTCGAACCAGTCGATTTGACGTCGGCCGACTATGGGCGGATGGCCGAGCTCGTTCAGCAGTACGCCGACATGGATCTGGGCACGACAGACGCTTCGGTGATCGCAGTAGCGGAACGCCTCGGAGTCACTGACATCGCGACGATCGACCGCCGGCACTTCACCGCGGTGCGTCCGCGCCACGTCGAGGCGTTCACCCTGCTCCCTGAGCAGCTCTGACGGCAGGGACTTCGTAGGCGGGGCGTCGAGTGGCGCCCTTCAGGGGAGGCGGTCGTGGATCTTCAGTGGCACCGGTTGCGCGGCGGGGGACACACGACGTTGCAGTCCTTTCCTCGAGTGTGGGACCCCGGATGCCAGGGCACAAAGTGGCCCGCCGCGACACACTTGCCGCCATGCCGGACAGGTACAGGATGTGACCGACCTGAATCCCGGTGAAGGGCGCGAGGCCAGGTTCGCAGCCGTCTACGACGCCTTGTACGCCGACCTGCTGCGATTCGCCTACCGCAGATGCGAGCCGGGGGCTGCGGAGGACGTCGTGGGAGAGGCCTTCCTCGTGGCCTGGCGGCGCTTCGAGAACCTCCCCCGGGATGAAGAAGCCGCACGCGCTTGGCTCTTCGGCGTCGCCCGCAACGTCATCCTCAACAACCGTCGCGGCGCCGAACGCCGAGAGGCGCTCTGGAGTCCGGCTCGCTGAGGTAGCCACCAAGCACACCGAGCCGGCCGACGAGTTCGTGGTACAGCGGATCGACGTCGCCCGCGCCTGGAGCCGTCTTTCCGAAAAACCAGGAAGCGCTTGCGCTGAACGTCCTCGACGACGTCACCTCAACTCAGGCAGCTGCCGTGCGGGGTTTCTCGCCGGTGGCCTTCCGGCTCCGGCTGAGCCGTGCGCGACGGGCGCTTCGCCTCCATCTGGAGCACCTCCCCGAGCAGCCCACTGCAGCCGCCATCGACGAAAGGACCAACGATGAACAGCTTGCGTGACCCCATGGCGGCCCTGCGATCCCTCGACCCGGCCCCTAGGATGATCGACCCGCGCGGGCACCGAGCACGGACGGACCTCGCACGCATCCTCGCCACCGACCCCGCGCCAACTGGCGACCGCGGACCAAACAGACGACTCAAAGTGGTGCGGATCGCCGTCGCTGCCACAGCGGCCGTCGCCCTCACCGCAGGTCTCGTGATGCTGCCCTCCCTCACGCGCTCGGACCAGGCGTACGCCAGGTGGACCGCCAAGCCCACGGCCCTGGGGAAGTCCGAGCAGCCGGGAGTGGCCGATGCCTGCCGTGACTCCCTGCGGGGCGGTGCGGGCGAGTCGTTCGGCGCAGAGCTCGACTCGGCCACGGCTGCTGTCGCGGAGCGCCGCGGAGCCTGGACCCTGGTCCTGCTCGCCGGACCGGACGGCTTCTCGGCGGTCTGCATCACCGACGAGTCGAGGCCCCTGTTCCAGAGCAGTGTCGGGTACATCGGCAAGACGCCGGAAGGTGCCAGACCCGACAGCCGCTCCGTCACCCCCATCGCGCTCGGGGTCGGCATGGTGAACAGTCGTGAGCTATCGGTCGCGGCAGGCGCGGTCGGTTCGGACGTCACCGCGGTCACGTACGCGAGCGTCACGTTCGGTCTGGTGCAGGCGACCGTCTCCAACGGCCACTTCGCGTTCTGGCTCCCGGGCGACGAGCTCGACAGCGCGTCCACGAACGGCACACCGGTCCAGGTCACCTACCGCGACGGCTCGACGGCCACGCTGACGCTCACCTTGCAGTGAACCTGTCGGCATCACCTCTAGGCTCCCGGCCATGTTCGATCCTGGCGCCGAGGCGACAGCGCTCCTGACCGAGCTCGTCGGCATCGACAGCGTGAACCCCGGGCTCGTCCCTGGCGCAGCGGGCGAGCAGCAGATCGTCGAGCACCTACGGGCCCGTCTCGAGCGGGCTGGCTTCGCCACGACGGTCGTGCCCGCTCACGGGCACGAGAGTCGACCGAGCCTGGTTGCGGTACCGCCGGGTCGGGACGATCGGCCCATCGTCGTCCTCAACGGG
>JASBSH010000074.1 GCA_030149025.1 Actinomycetales bacterium
GGGCGTTCGGGCCACCGCTCGCGGACGACTAGCCTGGTGGGCATGGCGGAGTTCATCTACACCATGTACAAGGCGCGCAAGGCGGTGGGCGACAAGCTCATCCTGGACGACGTCACCCTGAACTTCCTGCCCGGCGCGAAGATCGGCATGGTGGGACCGAACGGTGCGGGCAAGTCGACGATCCTGAAGATCATGGCCGGGCTGGACCAGCCCTCCAACGGCGAGGCCCGGCTGTCGCCCGGCTACAGCGTCGGGATCCTCATGCAGGAGCCGGAGCTGAACGAGTCCAAGACCGTGCTCGGGAACGTCGAGGAGGGCCTCGGCGACATCAAGGTCAAGCTCGACCGGTTCAACGAGATCTCCGCCCAGATGGCCGATCCGGACGCCGACTACGACGCCCTGCTGGCCGAGATGGGCGAGCTGCAGGAGGCCCTCGACCACGCCGAGGCCTGGGGCCTGGACTCCCAGCTCTAGCAGGCGATGGACGCGCTGCGCTGTCCTCCGCCGGACGCGGACGTCTCGGTGCTGTCCGGTGGTGAGCGGCGACGGGTGGCGCTGTGCAAGCTGCTGCTCAGCAAGCCGGACCTGCTGCTCCTCGACGAGCCCACCAACCACCTGGACGCCGAGAGCGTGACCTGGCTGGAGCAGCACCTGGCGAAGTACCACGGCGCCGTGATCGCGGTGACGCACGACCGGTACTTCCTCGAGCACGTCGCCGAGTGGATCGCCGAGGTCGACCGCGGCCGCCTCTACCCGTACCAGGGCAACTACTCCACCTACCTGGAGAAGAAGAAGGAACGCCTTCAGGTCCAGGGCAAGAAGGACGCCAAGCTCGCCAGGCGCCTGTCGAACGAGCTGGACTGGGTGCGGTCGAACGCCAAGGGCCGCCAGGCGAAGCAGAAGGCACGCCTGGCCCGGTACGAGGAGATGGCGGCCGAGGCCGAGCGCACGAGGAAGCTCGACTTCGAGGAGATCCAGATCCCGCCGGGCCCGCGCCTCGGCAGCCTCGTGATCGAGGTCGAGAAGCTGCGCAAGGGGTTCGGCGACCGAGTGCTCATCGACGGCCTGTCGTTCTCGTTGCCCCGCAACGGGATCGTCGGCGTGATCGGGCCCAACGGTGTCGGCAAGACGACGCTGTTCAAGACGATCGTCGGTTTCGAGGAGCCGGACGCCGGCACCGTCAACGTCGGCGACAGCGTGAAGATCTCGTACGTCGACCAGAGCCGCGAGGGCATCGACGCGAAGAAGACGTTGTGGGAGGTCGTCTCCGGCGGGCACGACTACATCCAGGTCGGCAACGTCGAGATTCCTTCTCGTGCCTACGTTTCGCAGTTCGGCTTCAAGGGCCCGGACCCGCAGAAGCCGGCCGGTGTGCTGTCCGGTGGCGAGCGGAACCGGCTGAACCTGGCTCTGACGCTCAAGGAGGGCGGCAACCTGCTGCTCCTCGACGAGCCGACCAACGACCTGGACGTCGAGACGCTCGGATCGCTGGAGAACGCGCTGCTCGAGTTCCCCGGCTGCGCCGTGGTGATCTCCCACGACCGCTGGTTCCTGGACCGGGTCGCGACCCACATCCTCGCGTGGGAGGGGACGGAGGAGAACCCGTCCACGTGGTACTGGTTCGAGGGCAACTTCGAGGCGTACGAGGCGAACAAGGTCGAGCGGCTCGGTGTCGAGGCTTCGCGGCCGCACCGTGTCACGTACCGGAAGCTCACCCGGGACTGAGAGCGCACCCACAACGCACCTGCCCGCACAACGCGGTGCGGTGATCGGTGATTATGGGATCCCGCGGCCACCCGAGCTCTCCTCGCGTTCTGTGCGACGTTCGGCGGGCGACACGCCGGCGTGTTGCGTTCGGAACGTCGCACAGAACGGGAGGGCGGGGTCACCGGTGCGGGTGGCCGGGATTCCATGATCACCGGGGGGTGGCGGGAGGGCGGGGTGGTGGGATCCCATGATCACCGGGGAACGGGGGAGAGGTGGCGGAATCCCATGATCACCGGGGGGTGGCGGGAGGGTGGGGTGGCGGGATTCCATGATCACCGCGGTCAGGCGGGGACGCGGATCATCCCTTCCTGCGCCACCGTGGCGACGAGGACGCCGTCCCGGCTGAAGATCCGGCCGACACCCAAGCCCCTGGCACCGGAGGCGGACGGGCTGTTCTGGGTGTAGAGCAGCCACTCGTCCGCCTTCACGGGCCGGTGGAACCACATGGCGTGGTCAAGGCTCGCCACCTTCAAGTCCGGTGTCGACCAGGGCTTGCCGTGCCTGCGGAGTGCCGACTCCAGCAGCGTGTAGTCGCTGGCGTACGCGAGGACGGCGCGATGGACTCGTTGGTCGACAGGCAGCGGGCCCGCCGCCTTCATCCAGACGGATTGTCGCGCCAGGGGGTTCTTCACCTCGCCCCAGTACAGCGGGGGGTCGACGTGCCGGACGTCCACCGGTCGTCCTTTTGCCCAGTACTGGGCCATCGGGTGGTCGATGTGCCCGATCAGCTCCTGGGTGGTGGGCAGACTTTCCGGTTCCGGCACGTCGGGCATCTCGTCCTGGTGGTCCAGGCCCGTCCCCTCGACCTCGAACGACGCGATCATCGACAGGATCGGCTTGCCGTGCTGGATCGCGTGCACTCGGCGCGCTGTGAAGGACCGTCCGTCCCGCAACCGCTCGACCGCGAACGTGATGCGCTCGCTCGAGTCACCGGCCCGAAGGAAGTAGCCGTGCATGGAGTGGATCAGCCGGTCCTCCGGAACCGTCATCGCCGCCGCCATGACGGTCTGCCCGAGGACCTGACCGCCGTACACCCGACCATGGGGTTGCGGCTGGCTGATACCGGAGAAGAGGTCCTGCGCCCTGTCGTCCACTCCCTCGGGCCTGAGGTCGAGTAGAGCGAGGAGACCTTCCAACGGGGAGACACCGCCGTCCCAGGCGTCGGGCAGTGCCTGCGGTCGGTGGTGCTCCTGCTCCTGCTGCGTCACTCGGCCTCCTCCTGGTGCTGGGTAGTTTCTCGCTGCGCCGGCCCGGTGCCGGTCCTGGTCCCGGGCTGCGTGACAGCCTCGCCGTGCGCGACCGCAGGGTGCGCGCGGTCGTGCGTGTCGTCGTCCACATCGGTCTCGGTGTCGGTCTGAGCGCCGATCGGCGCCTCGCGGTGCTGGTCCCCGACGCGTTCGGGGTCAGCGCCGAGCATGCGCACCGCGAGGTCGGCGTAGATGCGGCCGAGCCGGCGGGGAGTCTCGGCTCCCCGCGGGTCGTACCAGCGGGCGACGTCGATGGCGAGCGACAGGACGGCGCGGGTCGCCTGCCGGGGGTGGGCGACGTCG
>JASBSH010000077.1 GCA_030149025.1 Actinomycetales bacterium
TCGGTGCGGCCGATGCTGCCGGCGAACAGCACGTCACCCGAGAGCACCGTCGACGTGAGCGGCTGATCGCTCTGGACCTGCGGGACGCCGTCCAGGTTGAACAGGACCGACCCCTCGGTGTGGCCGGGCGCGTGCCGGACCGTGACGTCCAGACCCGCGATCTGCACGGTCTCGCCGTCGGTGAAGGTGCGGACGTCGTCCGGCTCCTTCCACGTCAGGGTGTGGCCGAACTGCGCGGCGAACAGCTCCACGAGGTCCGGCGCGAGGGTCGACACCGGGTTCTCCAGCCGGTACCGGTCGTCGCCGTGGATCAACGCCGGCACACCGGACGCCCCGCAGACCGGGGTCACCGAGAAGACGTGGTCGATGTGCCCGTGGGTCAGCAGCACGGCGGCGGGCTTCAGCCGGTGCTCGCGCAGCACCTCCTCCAGCCGGTCGAGCACGCCGATACCGGGGTCGACGACGAGGCACTCCTCGCCGGCGGACGGCGCGACCACGTAGCAGTTCGTGCCGAAGGCCTGAGCAGGAAAACCCGTGATGAGCACCGTTCGAGCCTACCGGCGGGCCGTGGCGGCACCGTTACGACAGTTCGCGGCGGTGGCTGCATAGACTGCGCGAGATCCTCGTCACGGCCAGGTACGGCCACGGAATGAGAAACAGGAGCCACGGTGCCGTCGAGCAAGCGCGAACGCGAGTACGCCCGCAAGCGCTACGCGAAGTGGCAGGAGCGCCAGGAAGAGCGCCGCCAGCGCCGGCGCGTGGTGCGCCAGCGCTTGATCACGCTCGGGACCGTGGTCGCCGTGATCGCGCTCGTGGGCGGGATCTTCTGGTTCGTCGGACGCAGCGGGGACGACGCCACGCAGGCCTCCCTGGACCCCACCGTGAGTGCCACTCCTGGTTCGTCGGCTTCTCCGTCGGCTTCTCCGTCGGCTTCCGGGAAGAACCCGTGCCCGGCCCCGACGGTCAAGCCGCCCGCGCAGGACAAGCAGTTCGACAAGGTCCCGGACTCCAAGCTGGCCGAGGACCGGACGTGGACCGCGACGATCGCCACCTCCTGCGGTGCCATCGAGCTGGAACTGTTCGGGGACAAGGCTCCGCAGTCGGTGGCCTCGTTCGTGTACCTGGCGAAGCAGGAGTTCTTCGTCGGCACCCCGTGCCACCGCCTCACGACCGAAGGCATCTACGTGCTGCAGTGCGGCGACCCGACCGGCACCGGCACCGGTGGCCCCGGCTACTCCTGGGGGCCGGTCGAGAACGCCCCCGCCGACGACAGCTACCCGGCCGGGACGCTGGCGATGGCGCGGCAGGGCAACAAGGCGGACAGCCAGGGCAGCCAGTTCTTCATCGTCTACAAGGACTCCACGATCCCCTCGGACAGCGCCGGCGGGTACTCGGTGTTCGGCAAGGTCACCAAGGGGTTGGAGATCGTGCAACAGATCGCAGACGGCGGTCTGGCCGCGGACGGCGTCGCTCCGGCGCGCGCCATCAGCATCGAAGGGGTGACGGTGAAGTGACCGATCAGCCGACGGGTGACCAGCAGCAACCCACCCCAACCGGTGATCATGCAATCCCGGTTCACGATGCCCCCACCCCCACCGGTGATCATGCAGTTGTGCACGACACCACCGAGGCGGAGTCGACGCAGGAGCAGCCCAGCCTGCCGGTAGAGCGGACCGGGCAACCGGGCACGGAACGGGGCGCGGAACCGGACACGGCCCCGGCCCCAGACCCGGCGGCCGAGGCCGAGAAGCCGCGTGTCGCCGTCCCCAGTCCTGCTGCGCTGGCTGCCCGGCCCGGTCCGCGACCAACCCCCGGCCCTCGGCCCGGGGCCGGACCGCGACCGACCGCCCGACCACGCCCCGCCGGTGCCACCCCACCCGCCGGTGCGGACAGCGCGCCCGAGGCTGCCGCCGTCCCTGCTTCAACCTCGATCGCAACGGAGGAGCTGCTCAATCGTGCTCGCGAATGGGGCCGGGTCGCCGAGGACGGCACGGTGTTCGTCAGGACCACCGAGGGTGAGCGGGCGGTCGGCTCGTACCCCGGTGCGTCGGACGACGAGGCCCTCGCCTACTTCGCCCGGAAGTACGACGAGCTGGCCGGTCAGCTGACGCTTGCGGAGCAGCGGCTGTCGGTGCCTGATGCGCCGGTCAAGGACGTGGCGCGGGCATTGGACGCGCTCCGTCCGCAGCTCGACGAGCCGAACGCCGTCGGTGACGTTCCAGCTCTGCTGCAACGCCTTTCGGCGCTGGACGAGCTGGTTGCGGTTCGCCGCAAGGAGGCCGAGCAGCGGCGCGCGGAGGCGAAGGAGGCTGCGCGCCAGGCCCGCACCGCTCTGGTCGAGGAGGCGGAGCGGATCGCCGAGACCGACCCGTCGCGGATGCAGTGGAAGCCCGCGGGTGAGCGGCTGCGAGTGCTGTTCGACGAGTGGCGTGCCGCGCAACGGTCCGGGACCCGGCTGGACAAGCCGGTCGAGGACGAGCTGTGGAAGCGGTTCAGCCATGCCCGAACGGTTTTCGATCGCAAGCGGCGGCAGCACTTTTCCGAGCTCGAGAAGCGGCACAACGAGGTCAAGGCGGTCAAGCAGAAGATCGTCGCCGAGGCTGAGACGCTGGCGGAGTCGACCGACTGGGGTGCGACCGGCGCCGCCTACCGGCAGCTGATGGACCGGTGGAAGGCGGCCGGACGCGCGGCTCGCAAGGACGACGACGCGCTGTGGGCGCAGTTCCGGGCCGCGCAGGACAGGTTCTTCGCCGCCCGGAACGCCGCACAGTCCAAGGTGGACGAGGAGTTCCGCGCGAACCTGGAGGTCAAGGAGAAGCTCCTCGCCGAGGCGGAAGCCCTGCTGCCGGTGAAGGACCTCGACGCCGCCAAGGCCAGGCTGCGGGACATCCAGGACCGGTGGGAGGCCGCCGGGAAGGTGCCTCGGGCCGACGTGTCCAGGGTGGAGAAGCGGCTTCGTGCCGTGGAGCAGGCCGTGCGCAAGGCCGAGGAGGACCAGTGGCGGCGCACCAACCCCGAGGCGCGTGCTCGCGCGGAGGGTGCGCTCGGTCAGCTCGAGGAGACGATCTCTTCACTGGAGAGCGAGCTCGAGGCGGCACGGTCCCGTGGCGACCAGCGTCGGGTTCGTGAGGCCGAGGAGGCGCTCGCCGCTCGACGCGCGTGGCTGGAGCAGGTGCGGCAGGCGGCGAACGACTTCTCGTAGGTCACGTGAAGCCGCGCCGCCGCCAGCCGCGCTGGCATCGGCCAGGCGGCAGCCGTCGCCTCATCTTGAGCGACGTTCTGCAGACGGGTTCGTGCTCAACCCCGGTGAAACGGCCTGCCGAACGTCGCTCGAGAGTCGGGAAGCCTCCCGCGGGTGGCGCAAATCCATGATCACCGCCGGGGTGGGGTGGTGAGAATACAAGATCACCGCCGGGTGGGGTGGCGCCAATCCATGATCACCGCCCAGCGCGTTCAGGCACGAGACGCGGCCGGGGTTGTCCACAGCCAGGCCCGACGGACGACTCGCGAACCGGCCCAACTGCGGCACCCTCTCAGGGATGAGCGGATCAGGGATCGGTTGGCTGTTCGAGCGGCCCGCAACCCGGGTGGACGCTCACCTCACGGTGACCTCCGTTCTCCCGAGACCCTCGCTCGAACGCATGCGAGCCGACGGCCTGCTCGTGCATCTCGGTGCGGGAAGCTACCTGCCGGCCGACGCCAGCTGCTCGAGCGAAAGCCGGACAGACGCGTTCACGGCG
>JASBSH010000093.1 GCA_030149025.1 Actinomycetales bacterium
GGCATCGAGTACGTCCGCACCGCGGTCGCCGCCGGCATGGACGTGGACGACTTCGCCCCCCGCCTGTCGTTCTTCTTCGTCGCGCGCACCACGATCCTGGAGGAGGTCGCCAAGTTCCGCGCCGCGCGCCGGATCTGGGCCCGGGTGATGAAGGAGGAGTTCGGCGCGAAGAACCCCAAGTCGCTGATGCTCCGCTTCCACACCCAGACCGCGGGCGTGCAGCTGACCGCCCAGCAGCCCGAGGTCAACCTCGTGCGCGTCGCGCTGCAGGGGCTCGGCGCCGTCCTCGGCGGCACGCAGAGTCTGCACACGAACTCCTACGACGAGGCGATCGCCCTCCCCACGGAGAAGGCAGCACGGCTCGCGCTGCGCACGCAGCAGGTCATCGCGTACGAGACGGACGTGACGAAGACCGTCGACCCCTTCGCCGGCTCCTACGTCATCGAGTCGATGACCGACGACCTGGAGAAGGTCGCGATGGAGCTCATCGACGCCGTCGAGGAGCGCGGGGGAGCCGTCTCCGCCATCGAGCAGGGGTTCCAGAAGAACGAGATCGAGCGCTCCGCATACCGGATCAGCCAGCAGATCGACTCCGGCGAGCGGGTCGTCGTCGGCGTCAACTGGTTCACCGTCGACGAGGAGGAGCCGTACGAGCCCCTGCGCGTCGACCCGGCGATCGAGGCCGAGCAGCGCGAGCGGTTGGCCACTCTGCGCAAGGAGCGTGACGACGCGGCCGTCCGCAGCTCCCTGGAGGAACTCAAGAAGGCGGCGTCCGGGTCGGACAACGTCCTGTACCCGATGAAGGAGGCGCTCGCCGCGCGGGCGACCGTCGGTGAGGTCTGCCACGCGCTGCGCGAGGTCTGGGGCACCTACGTACCGACGGACAGCTTCTGACCGTGGGTGCGACCCCGACCGCGGACGGCATCGACCTCTCCCAGCGGCTGGCCCCCCGGCTCGACCGTCTCATCGCCTTCCGCCGCGACATCCACGCCCACCCCGAGGTCGGCCACGCGGAGCACCGGACCACCGAGCGCATCGCCGAAGCGCTGAAGACAGAAGGCCTCTCGCCCCGGCTGCTGCCGGGCACCGGCCTGGTGTGTGACATCGGGGACGACGACGGCAGCGGCCGCCTCGGATTGCGCGCCGACATCGACGCCCTTCCGCTGCATGACGAGTCCGGCACGCCGTACGCCTCGACGATCCCCGGAGTGGCTCACGCCTGCGGTCACGACGTGCACACCACGGTCGTGCTCGGGGCCGGCGTCCTGCTCGCCGAGGCAGCCCGGCGCGGGGAGCTGCAGCAGGGGGTGCGGCTCATCTTCCAGCCGGCCGAGGAGTCCACCCCCGGTGGCGCGCTCGACGTGCTCCGGTCAGGAGCCCTGGACGGCGTCACACGGCTTCTCGCCCTCCATTGCGACCCAGCCACGGACGTGGGACGGGTGGGGCTGCGCGTCGGACCGGTCACCTCGGCCTCCGACCACGTGCTCGTGCGGCTCACCGGACCGGGAGGACACACCTCGCGACCGCACCTGACCGCGGACCTCGTCTTCGCCCTCGGGCAGGTGATTACCGGCGTGCCGGCCGCTCTGTCCCGCCGGCTGGACCCGCGCGCCGGGATCAGCCTGGTGTGGGGCCGCGCCCGTGCCGGTGGCGCGGCCAACGCGATCCCGCGGGCGGGCGTGGTGGAGGGGACGCTGCGCTGCCTGCGAGTCGAGGCCTGGCAGGAGGCCACCGGGCTGCTGCCCGAGATCGTGCACGACGTGGTCGCGCCCTACGGGGTGACGGCTCACCTGGAGCACACGCCGGGTGTCCCTCCGGTGGTCAACGACGAGTCCACCGTGGTGCTGCTGGACCTGGCGGGCCGCTTCGAGCTCGGCGAGGACGGTGTGGTGCCCACCGAGCAGAGCCTCGGCGGGGAGGACTTCGCGTGGTACCTCTCGCAGGTGCCCGGCGCACTCGGCCGGCTCGGCACCAGGACCCCCGGCGGGGCGACCTACGACCTGCACCAGGGCGACTTCGACGTCGACGAGCGCGCCATCGAGGTGGGGGTGAGGCTGCTCGCCCGGGCGGCCCTCGAGAACGGCTGGGGTGCTGTGTCGCCGGTCGTCCCGGCGGCGGCGCCGCAGGTCGCCCCCGAGAACGTGCGTGTCGCCCCCGAGAACGTTCGTGACGCCCCCGAGAACGTGCGTGACGGCGTCCATGTCGCCCGTCCGGTGGGCAGGTGGGTTCCGGATCGGTAACAACTGCTCCGGAAAGGACCAAAGACCTGCTGTCAACGCCTGTGCCCACGTCTATAGTGCCTGAGCATTTATCCCTGGGAGGGATCACACACGCGCTTGGAGGCGATTGTGAAGAAGGTGGTGCGGGCAACCGCGATCGCGGGGGCCGCAGCCCTCGCCCTGGCCGCGTGCGGGCAGGCGCCCGACGAGAACGGCAACACCAGCGGTAACGGAGGCGGTACCGGGACCGAGACGGCCAGCAACTTCCAGGCCTGCATGGTCACCGACGCCGGTGGTGTCGACGACCGCTCCTTCAACGCCTCGGCGTGGAAGGGTCTGCAGGACGCGGAGAAGGAGCTGGGTGTCAAGGCCAAGTACGTGGAGTCCAACTCCGAGACCGACTACGCGCCGAACGTGCAGCAGATGGTGGCCGACGACTGCGGCATCATCGTGACCGTCGGCTTCCTCCTTGGTGATGCCACCAAGGCGGCCGCTGAGGCCAACCCGGACGAGAAGTTCGCGATCGTCGACTTCCAGTACGAGCAGCCGGTGAAGAACATCAGTCCGCTGATCTTCGACACCGCGCAGGCCGCCTTCCTGGCCGGCTACGTCGCCGCGGACACCACGAAGACCGGGACCGTCGCCACGTTCGGCGGCATCAACATCCCGACCGTGTCCATCTTCATGGACGGGTTCGTGGACGGTGTCGCCTACTACAACCAGGCGAAGGGCAAGCAGGTCAAGGTCCTCGGCTGGGACAAGGCGAAGCAGAACGGCTCGTTCACCGGTGACTTCAACGACCAGAACAAGGGCAAGAACCTCACGAACACCTTCATCCAGCAGGGTGCTGACATCGTGATGCCCGTTGCCGGGCCGGTCGGCCTCGGCGCCGCCGCTGCCGCGCAGGAGGCGGGCGACGTCATGATCATCGGTGTGGACAGCGACTGGTACGAGTCCGCTCCGCAGTACAAGTCCATCGTCCTTACCTCGGTGGTCAAGGAGATCGACAACTCGGTCCTGGACGTGACCAAGTCGGCGGCGGAGGACAAGTTCACCAACGAGCCGTACGTCGGGACGCTGGAGAACGAGGGTGTCAGCATCGCCGGGTTCGGCGACTTCGAGAGCCAGGTCTCCCCGAGCCTGCAGCAGGAGGTCGACGACCTGAAGGCGAAGATCATCTCCGGTGAGGTCAAGGTCGAGTCCCCGAGCTCGCCCAAGTCCTGACCCGTCTGAGCGACCGGCCGGGCCGGGGGTCCCAAAGCCCCCTACCCGGCCGGACTCATGCACCTTAGAGTTCACCCGCCGGTGTGCTGACCGTGCCGGAGCACCAGCGTGGACGACGCCCGCTGAGGCCACACAGTGGCGCGGGAGTGGATGGAGGCGAGCACGCTTGAAGCTCGAGCTGCGTGGGATCACGAAGCGGTTCGGGTCGTTCACCGCCAACGACTCGATCGACCTCGTGGTGGAACCGGGCGAGATCCACTCGCTCCTCGGTGAGAACGGCGCCGGCAAGAGCACGCTGATGAACGTCCTCTACGGGCTGCTGCAGCCCGACGAGGGCCAGGTCGTCATCGACGGCGAGCGCGTGCACTTCGACGGGCCGGGTGACGCCGTCGCCGCCGGTATCGGCATGGTGCACCAGCACTTCATGCTCGTTCCGGTGTTCACGGTCGCCGAGAACGTGATGCTCGGCTACGAGTACACGAAGGGCGGTCAGTTCCTCGACCACGCGGCCGCGCGGCAACAGGTGCGGCGCCTGTCGGAGCGGTTCGGCTTCGACGTGGACCCCGACGCGCTGGTCGAGGACATCCCGGTCGGCGTGCAGCAACGGGTCGAGATCATCAAAGCCCTCGCGCGGGACGCCAAGGTGCTGATCCTCGACGAGCCCACCGCGGTGCTCACACCGCAGGAGACCGACGAGCTGATCGCCATCATGCGTGAGCTCAAGCAGTCCGGGACGTCGATCGTCTTCATCACCCACAAGCTGCGCGAGGTGCGTGCCGTCGCGGACCGGATCACGGTCATCAGGCGCGGGAAGGTCGTCGGCACCGCCGACCCCGGCACGAGCGAGGCCGAGCTCGCCTCGATGATGGTCGGCCGCACCGTGCAGCTCACCGTCGACAAGCAGCCGTTCGCCCCCAAGGGCGAGGTGCTCCAGGTCGAGGACCTCAGCGTGCGCGACGACCTCGGCAGGACCGTCGTGGACGGCGTGAGCCTCGACGTGCGGGGCGGGGAGATCGTCGCGATCGCCGGTGTCCAGGGCAACGGCCAGACCGAGCTCGTCGAGGCGATCGTCGGTCTCGGCGAGGACATCAGCGGCTCGATCCGCTTGCAGGGCAAGCAGATCCTCGGCCTCAACGCGAAGGAGATCATCGACCTCGGCGTCGGCTACGTGCCGGAGGACCGGTCACACGACGGGCTGATCGAGTCGTTCACCGTCGCGGAGAACCTGGTGCTCAGCCAGCACGACCGAGCGCCGTTCGGTTCGGGTCTGCTGTACCACCCCGCGAAGGTGAAGGCTCGCGCCAACGAGCTCGTCGGCGAGTTCGACGTCCGGACCCAGGGCGTGGAGGCGACCGCCGGGTCCCTGTCCGGCGGCAACCAGCAGAAGGTCGTCGTCGCGCGCGAGATGTCCCGGCCGCTCAAGCTTTTCGTCGCCTCGCAGCCGACCCGTGGTGTGGACGTCGGCTCGATCGAGTTCCTGCACAACAGGATCGTCGCGGAGCGCGACCACGGCAGCGCGGTCCTGCTCGTCTCCACCGAGCTCGACGAGGTGCTCGCCCTGGCGGACCGGATCGCGGTCATGTACCGGGGGAGGGTCGTCGGCGTCGTGGACGGCGACACTCCGCGTGACGTACTCGGGCTCATGATGGCCGGCGTCCCCGAGCAGGACGCCCGCCGCCAAGCCGCAGAACAGGGACCGACCGCACTCACGGTCCAGGACGAGGAGGCGCGCCAGTGAGCGTCACGACGGACCGGATTCCGGAGAAGACGCCGGACGCACCGGGAGAGCCGACATCGGCCACTCGTCGCCGTGGCTGGGCGGGCGACGTCCTCATCACCGTGCTGTCCATCGTCCTGGCACTGGTCGTCGGCGCGGTGCTGATCGCGGTCGCGGACCCGCGGGTGCAGGAGACCGCGAGCTACTTCTTCGCCCGCCCGCTCGACATGCTCCAGGCCGCGGGCTCGTCGGTGGCGAACGCCTACGCGGCGCTGTTCAAGGGCGCCATCTTCGACTACGGCGCGGAGACGACGACGGCCGCCATCCGGCCCATCACCGAGTCGCTCGTGTTCGCGAGCCCGCTCGTCGTCGCCGGTCTGGCGGTGGGTCTTGCGTTCCGCGCCGGCCTGTTCAACATCGGCGCGGAGGGGCAGATCATCCTCGGCGCGATCGGCGCCGCCTACGTCGGGTTCGCCTGGGAGCTGCCCCTCGTCGTCCACATGGTGCTCGCTCTGGTCGCCGCCATGCTGCTGGGCGGGCTGTGGGCCGGTATCGCGGGCTTCCTCAAGGCGCGCACCGGCGCACACGAGGTGATCACCACGATCATGCTGAACTACATCGCGCGCTTCCTACTCGCGTTCCTGCTCAGCACGACTGCGTTCCAGCGTCCGGGCCGCAACGACCCGATCAGCCCCCAGGTCGACTCCACGGCGATGCTGCCCCAGATGCTCGGCTCCTGGTCCAGGCTGCACCTCGGCCTGCTGGTCGCGATCGCGGCTGGGTTCGGCGTCTGGTGGCTGCTGAACCGCAGCACCCTGGGCTTCAAACTGCGCGCGGTGGGCGCGAACCCCTTCGCATCACGGACCGCGGGTATCGACGTCGGCTGGAGCACCTTCGCCGCGATGGCCATCGCGGGGTCCCTCGCGGGCCTGGCCGGGGCCTTTCAGATCATCGGCACCGAGAGGTCGCTCACGGGCGGGGTTTCCGCCGGCATCGGTTTCGACGCCATCACCGTGGCACTGCTGGGCCGTGGCAACCCGTTCGGGATCGTGCTGGCGGGCTTCCTGTTCGGCGCCCTGAAGGCCGGCGGCGTGACCATGCAGGCCCGCACCGGGACCCCGATCGACCTCGTGTTCGTCGTCCAGTCCCTCATCGTGCTGTTCATCGCGGCTCCGCCACTGGTGCGGGCCATCTTCCGGATCCGGGCCCAGGGGGCAGGATCGATGCAGGTCTCGAAGGGGTGGAACGCATGAGCACCGCTACCCGCGAACGCCTGCCCGAGTCCTCGACCATCCAGCAGGGCCCGCTTCGCAAGCCGCCGACGTGGAAGAGCCCCATCATCATGGGCGTTCTCGGCGTCGTCGCCCTCCTGGCCTTCGGGCTGGCCTCGAACGCAGGGGACACGAGCACGTTCGGCATGAGCACCGGGGCGCAGAGGTTGCAGATCCCCGCGCTGGTGCTGCCGACGCGGCCCGCCGCCATCGTGCTGTCGGTGCTCTGCCTCGTCCTCGCAGCCGTCGCCGCGGCCGCGGTGAGGGTCAAGCGGCCCGTGCCCCTCGCCGTCCCGATCGGGTTCGCGGCACTGTGGCTGCTCGCCTTCCTCGTGTGGTCCATGGCCGGGGAGCAGGTGCCGCTGCCGGGTCTGCTCGGCGGCACGCTGCTGCTCTCGGTCCCCCTGGTGTTCGGGGCGCTGTCCGGCGTGCTGTGCGAACGCTCCGGCGTCATCAACATCGCCATCGAGGGCCAGCTGCTTGCCGGGGCGTTCGCCTCGGCGCTGATGGCGAGCGTGACCGACAGTCTGTGGATCGGGCTGGTCATGGCGCCGGTCGCCGGCCTGCTTGTCGCCGTGCTGCTCGCCATGTTCACCATCAAGTACGTCGTCGACCAGATCATCGTCGGCGTCGTCCTCAACGTCCTCGTGGTCGGGCTCACCGGCTTCCTCTACGGCCGCGTGCTCGTTCAGAACGCCGACGTGTTCAACCAGCCGGGGACGTTCAGCCGCATCCCGATCCCCGGGCTGATCGAGATCCCGGTGCTCGGGCCCGCGCTGTTCAACCAGACGATCATCGTGTACCTGATGTACGTCGCCGTGATCGTGACCCAGGTCGCCTTGTTCCGGACGAAGTGGGGTCTTCGCGTCCGCGCCGTGGGTGAGCACCCGAAAGCCGCCGACACCGTCGGCATCAAGGTGAACCGGATCCGGGTGCAGAACGTGCTCCTGGGGGGCGTCGTCGCCGGGTTCGGCGGCGCCTTCTTCACCCTCGGCTCCGTCGGCGCCTTCGGCCGGGAAATGACCGCCGGGCAGGGCTTCATCGCCCTGGCCGCCATGATCTTCGGCCGCTGGAGCCCCGTCGGAGCACTGTTCGCCGCGCTCCTGTTCGGCTTCGCCAACCAGCTGCAGGGCACGCTCGGCGCGCTCGGGTCGCCCATCCCGAGCGAGTTCATGCTGATGGCCCCGTACCTGGCGACGATCTTCGCCGTGGCCGGTGTCGTCGGTCGCGTTCGCGCACCCGCCGCTGACGGCCAGCCCTACACGAAGGCGTGACGATGAGCTCCGGACCGTCCCCGACGCAGAGTTCTGCCGTCGTCGCTGACGACATCGACTGGGAGCGTTTGCGTTCCGCCGCCCGCGAGGTGATGCAGCGTGCCTACGTCCCGTACTCCCGGTTCAGGGTCGGCGCGGCGGCGCTCGTCGACGACGGCCGCATCGTGGTGGGCTGCAACGTCGAGAACGCCTCGTACGGCGTCGGCCTGTGCGCCGAGTGCGGCCTGGTGTCGTCGCTCTACGCGAGTGGCGGTGGGCGGCTGGTCGCGTTCTCCTGCGTCGACGGTCACGGCAACACGCTGATGCCCTGTGGCCGCTGCCGGCAGCTGCTGTACGAGCACGGTGGACCGGACCTGCTGATGGACACCGTGAGCGGTATCAAGCCGATGGCGCAGGTGCTGCCGGACGCCTTCGGTCCGGACGAGCTGACGGAGAGGGCATGAGCCGACACGCCGCCCCCGCACCGCCCCGGCGGGAGGAGCCGTTCGACGCGGTGGACGTCATCCGCGCCAAGCGGGACCGCCAGGAGCTGTCGGACGAGCAGATCGACTGGGTCGTCGACGCGTACACACGTGACGCCGTCGCCGACGAGCAGATGTCGGCACTGCTCATGGCGATCCTGCTCAACGGCATGAACAGGCGGGAGATCTCGCGGTGGACGACGGCGATGATCTCCTCGGGGGAGCGGCTGGACTTCTCCCGGCTGTCACGGCCGACCGCCGACAAGCACTCGACCGGCGGTGTCGGCGACAAGATCACCCTGCCGCTGGCCCCGTTGGTGGCCGCGCACGGCGTTGCGGTGCCGCAGCTGTCGGGCCGGGGGCTCGGTCACACCGGCGGGACCCTCGACAAGCTCGAGTCGATTCCGGGATGGCGGGCGAACCTGTCGAACGACGAGTTCTTCGCCCAGCTCGAGGACGTCGGTGCCGTGATCTGCGCGGCCGGGACGGGCCTCGCGCCGGCCGACAAGCGGCTCTACGCCCTGCGCGACGTGACCGGCACCGTCGAGGCGATCCCGCTCATCGCGTCGTCCATCATGAGCAAGAAGATCGCCGAGGGCACCGGTGCCCTGGTGCTCGACGTGAAGGTCGGCACCGGCGCGTTCATGAAGGACATCGACTCCGCTGGCGAGCTCGCACGGACCATGGTCGACCTCGGCACCGATGCCGGGGTCACGACCGTCGCGCTCCTGACCGACATGTCCACTCCGCTGGGGCTCACGGCCGGCAACGCCCTCGAGGTGCGCGAGTCCGTGGAGGTGCTGGACGGCGGGGGTCCCCCGGACGTCGTGGAGCTCACCCTGGCGCTGGCGCGCGAGATGCTCGCCGCGGCAGGCAAGGACGACGTCGACCCGGCCGACGCGCTGAAGGACGGTCGCGCGATGGACGTCTGGCGCCGCATGATCTCGGCTCAGGGCGGGGACCCGGACGCCGACCTGCCGGTCGCGAAACAGACGCACCAGGTGCTCGCCCCGGCCGGCGGGGTGCTCACACGGCTCGACGCGCTGAGCGTCGGCATGGCCGCATGGCGTCTGGGTGCTGGACGCGCACGCAAGGAGGACCCGGTGCAGGCGGGTGCCGGCGTCCAGATGCACGTGAAGCCCGGCGCACTCGTGCGCGCCGGTGAGCCGTTGATGACCCTGCACACCGACACCCCGGAGCGGTTCGAGCGAGCGCTCGCGTCCCTCGAGGGCGCGTTCGACATCGCCCCGGAAGGGGCCCGGCCGGACATCGGGCCGCTCGTCATCGACCGCATCGCCGCGCAGCCCTGACCCGCCACACGTGTTGTGATCTTGCACTTCTGCAGACGGTCCGTGTCACAGTCCTCTCATCGTGATCTTGCACTTCTGCAGATTGCCGCGCCCTCGCGCTACGGCTCAGGGACGGATTGGGGCGAAAGGGTTCCGCTTGTCCCGTAATAGCGCTACTTTGCTCGCGCAACTGGCGCCGTTCCTCGGGGTGACGATCCGTCAGATCGTGAATGGTGCCCCCGCTTCCCACGAGGAGGATCTGTGGCACTACGCTCCCGACGCCGGCTGGCCACTCTGGCCGCCGGCTCCGCCCTCGCCCTCGCGGTGACGGGTGGTGCGCTCTCGGCCATAGCGGCGCCGTCCGGCAACGCCAGCACGACCGCGGGCAAGAACCCGTCGACCGACGGGCCGAACGCTCCGACGGGGCAGGACACGTCCAGCGCTGTCGTCCGGCTCTCGCTCGACCCGGCGGCGTCCACCGCCTCGCAGACCGGCGGCACGCTCAAGCTGACGAGCCAGGCCGCGAGCAACCAGCGGGCGCAGCTGGCCAAGCAACGTAACCAGTTCAAGCAGTGGCTGAAGACGAACGCACCCAAGGCGAAGGTGACGGGCGAGTACGACATCGCCGTGAACGCCGTGGCCGTGACCCTGAACGGGACCGCGCTGTCGGTGCTGCGGTCGGCGCCGGGTGTCGTGTCCGCCGACTACCAGGCCGTGTACCGGCCCCTCGCGAACGAGGACCCGGACCTGCAGCTCATCAGGGGCATGGACGGCTGGACGGCGGCGGCTCCTGCCGGAGGGCCGGAGAACGCCGGCACCGGTGTCCAGGTCGCGATCGTCGACACCGGTATCGACGTGACGCACCCGTGCTTCGACGACTCCGGATTCCCGGCGACGAAGCAGCTCGGGGACACCCGCTTCACCAACAACAAGGTGATCGTCGCGAAGGTCTTCAACAACAAGGCCGCCAACCTGAGGCTCACGCCCGAGGCCATCCAGGACCATGGCACCCACGTGGCCGGCACGGTGGCGTGCAACGCCCACACGCCGGCGAGCGTGCAGGGCGCCGACATCCCCTACGACCCGAGCGGTGTGGCCCCGGGCGCGCAGCTGGGCAACTACAACGTCTTCCCCGGTCAGGTCGACAACGCCCGCAGCGAGGACATCCTCAACGCGCTGCAGGCGGCGGCCGCGGACGGTATGGACGTCATCAACATGAGCCTCGGCGGCGACGCCTCCGGCACCCAGGACCTGCTCACCATGGCCGTGGACAACCTCGACCGTGCAGGGATCGTCGTCGCGGTCGCGTCCGGCAACAGCGGCCCGGGCCGCGGCACCGTCGGTTCGCCCGG
>JASBSH010000102.1 GCA_030149025.1 Actinomycetales bacterium
GAGCGGGATTGACGAACTTGTTGGACTGCCAACTCGCCGCCAGCGGTCCCGTCTCCGCCTCGCCGTCGCCGACCACCGCAGCGACGATCAGGTCCGGGTTGTCGAACGCCGCGCCGTAGGCGTGCGAGAGGGAGTACCCGAGCTCGCCACCTTCATGGATCGACCCCGGGGTCTCCGGGGCCACGTGACTGGGGATGCCGCCGGGGAAGCTGAACTGCTTGAACAGCCGCTTCATCCCCGACGCGTCCTGTGAGACGTGGTGGTAGACCTCGGAGTAGGTGCCCTCCAGCCAGGCCGCCGCCACGGGCGACGGTCCGCCGTGACCCGGGCCGATCACGTAGATCATGTCGAGGTCGCGGGCCGAGATCTGGTGGTTCAGATGGGCGTAGATGAAGTTCAGCCCTGGCGTGGTGCCCCAGTGCCCGAGAAGTCTGGGCTTCACGTGCTCGGGCTTCAGCGGCTCCCGCAGCAGCGGGTTGTCGAGCAGGTAGATCTGCCCCACCGACAGGTAGTTGGCCGCTCGCCACCAGGCGTCGATCGCTTTCAGCTCGTCGTCGGTCAGGGGCTGCGTCCGCTGGGCGGACTTCGTCACCGTACCGGTGTTCATCCCACTCTCCTCGGCAAGTAGGTCAGGGGCTCATCCCAGCCTCCCCGAGCGGGCCCTGTTCTGTAGATAGGTCTTTGGTCCGCAACGCAGCGTTCGGCCGATCAGCGCGGCTCGTCGTCGTCGTCCACCGGGACCTCGTGCGCCTGATCCGCGAGGTCGACGTCAGATGCCTCCGGGATGACACGCCCCGCGCCGGGGGGTGGCACGACGTCCGGCTCGTCGCGGACCGGCGTGCGCTGCTCCTGCGCGTCCGCCTCGGGCACTTCCATATCGTTCTCGACCGCCTGCTGCATAGCCATCTCAGGATCCGTACTCACCTTCTGTCACCTCCTGGTCAGGACAGCCACCATAGGCCGTGAGGTTCAGACGCGCCTGAACGCGGCGACCGGGTGCCCGGGATCGGGGACGACGCGCACGCGGCTTCCGACCGGAGCGCTGCGGGTGTGCGGCACGCTCGCGCGCAAGGTCTCGCCGTCGTCCAGCTGCAGCTCGTGGAGGACAGTCGCGCCGCGGAACTCGACCTTCCGCACCACCGCGTTCGCGCCGTCCCGGCGGGCCTGACGGTCGTCCGCGTCCACGGGCTCGAACGTGACCTCGTGCGGGCGGAACATGACGTCGACCGCACCCTGCGCCGGTGACGCCAGGGTTACGGGACCGAGCGGTGTCGCCGCGTGTGCGCCGTCCGCGTGTCCGGTGACGAAGTCCGCCTCGCCGACGAAGGTCGCCACGAAGCGCGTGGCCGGGTTGTGGAAGACGTGCTCCGGCACGTCGACCTGCTCGAAGTGCCCCGCACTGGCGACCGCGACGCGGTCGCCGACGGCCAGCGCCTCCTCCTGGTCGTGGGTGACGAAGACGCAGGTCGCGCCGGCAGCACGCAGCACCTGGACGGTGTGCTCGCGGACCTGGACGCGCAGGTTGCGGTCGAGGTGGGAGAAGGGCTCGTCGAGGAGGATGACATCCGGCTCCGGCGCGAGGGCCCGCGCGAGGGCGACGCGCTGCTGCTCACCGCCGGACAGCTCGTGGGGGTAGCGCTCTGCGAAGCCGGTCATGCCGACGAGGTCGAGCACCTCGGCCACCCGCTGGCGGTTACCGCTGGCAGCCCGGCGTGGCCGTGGCAGCCCGAACGCGACGTTGTCCGCGACGGACAGGTGGGGGAACAGCGCGAGGTCCTGGAAGACGACGCCGACCGCCCGGCGCTCCGGGGGCACCCAGACACCGGGACCGACGACGACACGGCCGCCGGCGGTGATGCGACCGGCGTCGATGGTGGTCAGGCCGGCGATCGCGCGCAGCAGCGTGGACTTGCCGCAGCCGCTCGGGCCCACGATCGACAGCAGCTCGCCGCGCTGCACACGGAGGCTGACACCGTCCAGGGCCAGCACGTCGCCGTACCGCTTGCGCACCGACTCGACCACGAGCACGTCGTCAGCCGACCCGGCCGAAGGGTGGGAGCCGACGCTGGGGGACTGGGTGAGCGCGAGGTCCTCCGCGCTTCGCGTCACGACCTTCTCCCTTCGTCCTCATCAGTCAGGGTACGGCGGAACAGCAGGACGACCGGCACGAGGGCGACAGCGACGATCGTCAGCGCGGGCAGCCCTGCCGTCTCCCACCGCGACTCGGACGCCAGCTGGTACACCCAGATGGCGAGCGTCTCGAACCCGAACGGGCGCAGGAGCAGCACCACCGGCAGCTCCTTCAGGGCGTCGACCGCGACCAGCACGAGGGCGACGCCCACGCCGGAGCGGATCAGCGGCAGATGCACCCGCCGGACGACGGCAGACGGCTTCGCGCCGAGCGTCAGCGCCGCCGACGTCATGGAGGGCGTCACCTTCTCCAGGCTCGCGTCGATGCTGTTGACGCTCAGCGCGAGGAAGCGGACGACATAGGCGTAGATCAGCCCGAACAGCGTGCCGGTGACCAGCACGCGGCCCCCAGGGATGCCGACCGCGTCCATGACGCTCCGCAGGGCCGCCAGCATGACGAGCACGCCGATCGCGACCACCGGTCCCGGGACCGCGTACCCGACGGTGGCGAGCCTCGCGAACCTGCGTGTCGCCGTCCCGCCGCCGAGTCGCGTTGCGCTCGCGACGACCAGCGCGACGAGGACGCAAACCACGGCGGTGAGCGCCGCCACGAGCGTGCTGTTGCCGAGGTAGGCGACGTACCGTGGGTCCAGGCCCTGGCCGTCGCCTCGCAGGGCCGCGGTGCTGGACCAGAAGACGAGCTGCACGACCGGGATCACGAACGTGACCCCGACGACGAGCAGGCACGTCGCTGTCGCGGCGCCGGCTCGCCAGCCGGTGAGCCGGGTCGGCGGCACGGATCGTTGCGAGCCGCCCTGCTGGTGGTACCGGGCACGGCCGCGCGCGGCGCGCTCCAGGCCGATGACGGTGAGCGCGAAGAGCAGCACGAGCGACGCGAGCTCGGTGGCGGCGTCACGGTTGTACATGCCGTTCCAGACGCGGTCGATGCCGACGGAGACGGTCTCCACGTTGAAGTACTGGACCGTCGCATAGTCGGTGAGCGTCTCCATCGCGACGAGGGCGGCGCCCGCCGCGAGAGACGGTCGGGCGAGGGGCAGGACGACGTTCAGCGCCGTGCGCAGGGGGCCGCGGCCAAGGACGCGCGCTGCCTCGTAGGTGGACGCCGACTGCTCGCGCAGCGCTGCCCGCGCCAGCAGGTACACGTACGGGTAGAACGCCAGGGACAGCGTGATGATCGCGAACGGCATCGAGCGGATCTCGGGGAACCAGACACCGGCACCGAACGTCGAGCGCAGCCAGGTCTGCACGGGCCCCGGATGGTCCAGCAGGCCGACGTAGACGAAGCCGAGCACGTACGCCGGCACCGCGAACGGCAGCACCAGCAGCCAGGAGAAGACCCGCTGGCCCGGGAACCGGTAGCGGCCCACCAGCCAGGCGAGCCCGGCCCCGATCACGAGCGTCAAGGCGATGACGCCGACCAGCAGCGTGACGGTCGACGTCACCATCCGGCCGAGGCCGGTGTCCCAGAGGAACGTCCAGATGTCGACGTCGGGCGTCAGGACCGTCGCGGCGACGAGCCCGACAGGCAGCACCGCGAGCAGGGCGATCAGCAGGACGACGGCACGCAGGCCCGCTCTGCCGTCTCCCTTGCTGCGCCGGGTCAGGTCCTCCTGGTCCGGCGACGGTGTCGCCGGCGCAGGAACAGGGAGAGGTGCTGAGCTGACTGTCACTCGTACCCCGCGTCCGCCATCACCTTGATCGCCTCCGGGTTCAGCTCCCCGAACGTGGCCGCGTCGAGCGAGTCGGCTTTGAACTCACCGAACTTCGCGATCAGCGGATCGGGCTTCACGTCCGGGTTCACCGGGTACTCGTTGTTGCCGTTGACGAACTCCTGCTGCCCGTCGGTAGCAAGCCACTCCAGCAGCTTCTGCGCCAGGTCCGGGTTGTCGGCGTACCTGGTGACGCCGGCTCCTGAGATGTTCACGTGCACACCGGACGTGGACTGGTTGGCCCAGAACAGCTTCACGTTGATGTCCGGGTTCTCCTGCATCACGCGAGCCAGGTAGTAGTGGTTCACGATGCCGACATCGCAGCGGCCGCTGCCGACGTTGTTGACGATCTCGACGTCGTTGTTGAACATGTCCGCCGCGTTGTCGGCCCAGCCCTTCACGACCTCGGTGGCCTTCTGCTCGCCGTCACGGGCGATCAGGCTGGCGACCAGGGACTGGGTGTACACGTTGGTGGAACGCCGCAGGCAGAGCCTGCCCTTCCACTTGAGGTTCGCGAGGTCCTCGTACGTGGACAGCTCGGACGGCTTCACCTTGTCCGGGTTGTAGATGATCGTGCGCACTCGCTCGGACAGGCCGAACCAGCGGTCCTCGGGATCGCGGAAGTTCTTCGGCACCGCGTCGTCGAGCACCGTCGAGTCCAGCGGCTGGAACATCCCGTCCTTGGCGGCGGTCGCGAGGTTGCCGGCGTCCACCGTCATGTAGACGTCCGCCAACGTGTCCTTGCCCTCGGCTTTGATCCGTTCGCGCAGCTCGGCGTCCGTGCCGTAGAGGAACTCGACCTTGATGCCGGTCTCCTGGAAGAACTTCTGGAACGCCGGCTCCAGGTCGTACTGGCGTGCCGAGTACACGCGCACGACCTGGTCCTGTCCGCCGACGGAGGCGCAGCCGGCGGCGAGCAGGCTCGTCACCACGAGCGCGGCGACTAGGGGCAGATGGCGCAGTTTCATCGGTTCCTCTGGGGCTGTTGGTGGGCCGTGCTGTTGGTGGCCGTGCTGATGGTGGGTTCGTGGCTGTTGGCGGGTGCGTCCGGTCAGCTGGAGCCGGACGTGCTGGTGGTCGTCGCGCAGGCGGCGGACGCGCTTCCCGGGGTGCTGGCGGAACCGGAGGTCGCCGCGCTCGCACTGCCGGTCTCGGACGGCGAACCGGTCTCCGACGGCGAGGACGTCGCCTCGCTCCCGGACGTCTCGGTGCTGCCTGGGCCGGCGGTGCTGCCTGAGCCTGGGGTGCTACCGGGCCCGGCGGTGCTGGCGGACCCCGCCGCACTGCCCGTGGTCGCGCAGCCGTTGTTGTTCTCGAGCTGTCGGACGCCGGTGCCGTCGTCGCTGCCACACGCTGCGAGCAGGCCCGCGAGGGTGAGGGCGGTGAGGGCCCGGCGGAGGGTGAGGCGGTTCACGTGGTTCCTCTCGTCAGTTCTTTCTCAGATGCGACCTCTGGTGGGTTGTCGGGGCCTCCGGGGCGTTCGACACCACGGAAACCCGCCAGAGGTTGGGCGGGAACGGCCCGGCCAGGGCCGCTGCGGACGGAGCGCCAGCCGGCGACTGCGAGGGCGGCGAGCACGGCCAGCCAGACCCCGTGTCGCACCCAGGTCCCGCCGCCCGGCTCCCGGTAGTCGGGCAGCAGCCCTCGCAGTGCCTGGTCGACCGGGCCGGCGAAGAGGTCGGGCGCGGACACCCAGGTGAGGCGCGGCTGGCGACCCACGCTCCAGCCTGCGACCAGCAACCACGCGTACGCCGCCACACCGCCGACGCTGAGGACGCCGGCCACCGCAGCCACCGGCCGTCGGGCGGCGGGTGCGAGGCGCGTGATCCAGACGCTGACCACCACCGCGGCCAGCGGCAGCACGACGACGACCTGCCGTCCCGGCCACCAGTACCCGTGCATCGTGAGCGCCACGAACGTCGCGGTGAGCCAGCCCGCCGCGATGGGCAGCGCGAGCACCTGCCAGTGCCGCGGCCGGGTGTGCAGCAGCCACGCCAGCGCCGGTACCAGGAGCAGCCACGCGGGCTGCCACGCGGCCAGCCCGAAGTCCCGGTCGACCAGCAGGCCTACCAGGCGGGTGCTGCGACCCAGGTAGTTCGGTGCCAAGCCGACGACGCCCAGCTCCCCGGAGGCCTGGAAGTAGTCACCGCTCGCATACGCGGTCCAGCCGCCGTAGATGAGCTGGTGCGCGACGAGGAAGACGGCCCCGGCACCCGTCAGCGCTGCGGCCACCAGTCCGGCCCGGCGACGCTTCCCGTTGCGCCACAACGAGAACAGCAGCACCGCCGCCAGCACCGCAGCGACCGGGGTGTACTTCACCGACAGCCACGGCAGGGCGACGACGGCGGTGGTCGCGACCAGCGTGCCGGGCACTTCGAGTCGGCCGGTCAGGGCTGCGACACCCAGCACGACCGCCAGTGCCGCGGTGAGCTCGGGGTAGACCTGCTGTCCGTAGACGACGAGCGGGGCAGTGGAGGCCGCCACCACGCTCACGGCGGCGGCGACCCCGAGCGGCACCTGCCAGCTCGCCTTCGCCAGCCACGTCGTGAGCGCGGCCAGCACACCCGCGAGAACGGCCAGCACCGCCTTGGCGGCCACCCAGCCCCCGAGGCCCATGGGAAGGGCGAGCAGCACGGGCAGCAGCGGGTCGTGGGGGCTGACCTGCCGGCCCCCGGCGAGCACCGCGGTCTGCACCGGCAGCTCGGCCTGGTGGAACGGCCGCTCAGCGTTTGCCGCGAGCTGGTTGGAGATGTCCAGGTCCCCGTCCTGCCAGAGGCTGAGGGCGGACAGCAGGTACTGGGGCTCGTCGACGGCCGCCTGTCCCCCGAACGTGGAGCGCACCCCGATCCCCAGGGCGACGACGCCGCTCGTCACGGCGCCGACGGCCACCAGGGTCAGCAGGGTGCGGCGGTTCACTGCAGCCTCGCCAGATCGCTCGCCGGCTCGCCGTCGTCCACGAGCATCGCCCGCAGCTGCCGTTCGACCACCGAGAGGAGGTTCGTACGGGGGACGAACCCGACCAGCGACTTCAGCCGCCGGGTGCAGGCAAGCGTGTGCCGGACCTCCTCATCGGCGGCCGGTGCGATGTCGACGTCGACCCGGCGGCCGGTGACGGCGCCGACGGTGTCGACGAGCTCCCGCAGCGTGCGCCCGCGTCCGGTGCCGATGTTCACCGTCGTCGACGCGTCCACCTCCGCCAGCCGGACGACGGCACGCGCGGCATCGCGGGCATCGGTCA
>JASBSH010000111.1 GCA_030149025.1 Actinomycetales bacterium
TCCTCACCCTCGCCGGCGGCAAGCTGCGCCGGACCGTTGTGAGGCACCGCGCTGCCGGGTGCGTCGCCGAGTCTGGGCTCCGGGTACCAGGTGTCCAGCACCGTCCCGTCAGCGGCGAACGTGGCGAGCCCGTATCCCCAAGCAGTCCGCGTCATGCAGGAAAGGGTATGGGGCCGCTGTGCGGTACGGCGCTGGCGGGCGCGGGCCCAGCTGCCGCTCGGGTTACCAGGTGTCCAGCACAGACTCGTTCCGCTGCGAAGGTGGCGAGCGGGTTACGAGCCATTCAGGTGTAGGTGCCACGGGTGTGTTGGGGCAGTGAGTTCGAGGGCGTTGACCAGCCACTGGCGTTGCGCCGGGGATAGCGCGTCGCGGACTGCGTAGAAGTCCGCCTCGTCCCGAGCGCGCGGCGGTGCGCTCTTGTAGAGCAGCTGCACCTCGGGCGCTAGAACAGGACACCCGTGTCGCGAGGCTGGCCCGAATAGGCTCTGCACCGTCCGGCGCACCCGCGTGTCACGCCGGTACACCCACCACCTGCCGGCAGCATCGCCTTCGTTGGTGTCGTGGGAGTCGGCCACGTCGTCGATCATCAGCTGCAGTTGCCAAGGGTCCGCCGGGCTAGCGCGCGCCCCACACATCATGGACCCGAGGAGGCAGCACCTCTCCCGGTCGCCATGGGCGCAGGATCCCCGGCGGGTCGGCGGCGTGCAAGTCCCACCCCTTGATGCAGCTCCGGATTTTATGCAGGTCGGGTCTCAGTCCCAGCACGTCGATGTCGCCGTGAGGCCGAGTCTGTCGGCCGAGGTGCAAGTCGATCGCCCAGCCGCCGGCGATCCACCATTGAACCGCTGCGGTGGACAGCAGTCCCGCGACTGCCCGCACGTCCAAGGGTTCCCACCGCCCCAACTGCTGCCCCATCAGGGCATCCTGCCCGACATTGCGCCTCGCCAGCCTCTCACCTCTCAACTGAAAGGGGGCCGGGCATGCAGGCTCTCAGTCGTCGCCAAACCTCTGCTGCGCAGCTTGCCGCGTGATGTCGAGTGCCGCGCCAATGACGGTCCAGGAGTCGCCCGCCTGACGTGCCGCCCTAACGGCGTCATGCAACTCCTGGTCGGCGGCTGCGAGGCCACGCCTCGCGGCCAGGATCCGGCGGAAGGACGCCGCGTCCCGTGCCGGGTGAGTGGACGGGTCGATGTGATCCAAGCCGGTGCCGTCATTGTTGGTCTTCACGTTGGCCATGAAGTTCACCTATCTCAAGTAGTCGAAGAATTTCGCTCGTAGCCGGTCGGCGTGGATGATGCGGGTGGGTTGAGCAGCAGTAACCGCGACCAGTTCCAACAGGCGGCCGTGGCTGTCGGGACCGATCACGAGTAGCCGGTCCTCGCCGCGGTACTCGTACTCCACCAAACGGATGGCATTCGTCCATGCATGCTCGATGTCAGCGGCGTCGATCCCGTGTTTCAGGGCCGATCGCACCACCTGCACAATGTCAAGGCTAGATTGACATGCCATCCCTGTCAAGCACCGGTTGACGCCTCCGTGCCGGGAACGCATCGGGAAGAGGACTCTCTCGCCCGGGGCTCGACTCGCACAGCCGAGTTCGGGCATCTGAGGTTCGACCAGCAGCCGCCATCGGGTGCGTGTCGGCGTCCGCTGCTTGAATCGGGCGCGTGAGCAACGACGCCGGCACCAGCCCATCGCCCTCCGCCCCTCGCCTCGACCTCCACGGCGACGTGGTGGAGCTGACCCGAGCGCTGTGCGACATCCAGTCCGTGAGCGGCGAGGAGAAACCGATCGCCGACGCGATCGAGAGCGCACTGGCGCAGCTGCCGCACCTCGAGGTCCTCCGTGACGGGGACGCCGTCATGGCGCGCACCAGCCTCGGCCGGGCGGAGCGGGTCGTGGTCGCCGGCCACATCGACACGGTTCCGATCGGACGGCGCGAGGACGGCATGCCGAACTTCCCCACCTGGACGACCGGGGAGGGCGCCGACGCGGTGCTGCACGGCCGCGGGACGGTCGACATGAAGGGAGGTGTCGCCGTCCAGCTGTCCGTCGCCGCGCAGGTGACCGAGCCGGTTCGTGACGTCACCTGGGTGTTCTACGACGCCGAGGAGGTCGAGTCCGAGCGCAACGGGCTCGGCCGCCTCGTCCGCAACCACCCGGACTGGCTGCAGGCGGACTTCGCCGTGCTGTGCGAGCCGACCAACGGCATCGTCGAGGGCGGCTGCAACGGCACGATGCGGGTGGAGGTCCGGGTCTCCGGCGTCGCCGCGCACTCCGCGCGGGCCTGGATGGGGGTCAACGCGGTCCACGAGGCGGGCAGGGTGCTGAACCGCCTGATCGCGTACGAGCCGCAGGAGGTCGAGGTCGACGGGCTCGCCTACCGCGAGTCGCTGAGCGCCGTCGGCATTCGCGGTGGGGTCGCGGGCAACGTCATCCCGGACGCGTGCGTCGTGGCGGTGAACTACCGGTTCGCCCCGAGCAAGGACGTCGAGGACGCCAAGCAGCACTTGCGCGAGCTGTTCGACGGCTACGAGGTCACGGTCACGGACGCCAGCCCGGGTGCGCGGCCAGGGCTGGACCACCCCGCGGCGGCGGCGTTCGTCGCCCTCGTCGGCGGGGAACCGCGACCCAAGTACGGATGGACCGACGTCTCCCGTTTCTCGGCCATGGGGGTTCCTGCCGTCAACTTCGGCCCCGGCGACCCGCTGCTCGCCCACAAGGACGACGAGCACTGCCCCACCGGGCAGATCCGGACGACGGCACGCGCGCTCGCGGCCTGGCTCGCCGGGTGAGCCACGGGACAGACGACGAACGCCACGGGCCTGACCTGCGAAGACGCTTCCTGGAGGTAGCGCATGATAGTGATCTGCTTGTTCGGATCCGCCAGCAAGACGATCGATGAGGCGAACCTGGAGGTTGCCCGGGCTGCTGGTGACGGCATCGCGAAACGGGGTCACACCCTGGTGTATGGCGGAGGAGGGCAGTCCGTGATGGGCGCCGCAGAGGCGGCTGCGAGAGCCGCTGGGGGGCGGACGGTCGGCGTCATCCCGGAGGCTCTCATCGAGGTCGAGAAGCCGCCTGCGGACCTCACGGAACTCATCGTCACACCCGACATGCGATCCCGGAAGAAGGCGATGGACGAGCGCTCCGATGCCTTCCTGGTGCTTCCCGGTGGCATCGGGACCCTTGAAGAGTTGTTCGAGATCTGGGTGGCTCGCACCATCGGCCTGCACGCCAAGCCTTTGGCGATCTTGGACGGAGCGGGCCACTACTCGGGGCTGCGTCGTTGGCTGGAGGAGATCGTGGAGCAAGGCTTCGCCTCCCCCCTCATTTGGGATGCCATACGGTGGACAGCGGACGTCGACGCTGCCCTCGATTGGCTCGAGACGGCTCCGCGGGAGCGCATCCTGCTGCCGTCCTCGGAGGTTGCGGGGAAGTTCGCTGATTGGCCGACCGGTTAGGCGTCAGCGACGCCGTGGGCGGCGATGTAGCGCTCGGCCCGGCGGTCGGGGACGAGCCACGTGAGCGCCACGATCGCGTCGACGGTTGTGCCGAGCCAGCGGGCGAGGAGCGTCGCGAGGATGCCGGCGACATAGATCGGCGGGCTCGACTTCGCCTTGAGGTCGCGCCCCGGGGCAGGTCGCGGGCGGGCCGCCGCGGCCCTGGTGGTGCTCGATCGTGGTCTGCAGGATGAAGTACGTGATCGCGCAGAGCAGCAGGTTGGCGCCATACGTGACGACCCGGGTGGGCGCGAAGCCCTGCTCCTCCATCCACGCCGTGGTGAAGGACAGCAGCGAAGGCCAGGGCTGCGAGGAGCCGGGCGGTCGCCGAGAGCGGTGGCACTTCGAGGGGCGGACCGCTCAGGAGCGCTCGGCCTCGAGGCGCTCGGTAGTACGGCGCATCCGCAGCAGGAGGGCAGCCGACGGCGTCACGCGACACGAGCGATAGGTCGACATTCGCGAAGCGGAGGTGCCGATACGCTCCGCGAAGGCTGCCAGCGTCAGCCCCGAGCGGCGGACCAGGTCATCGACCTCCCGCGCCACAGCGGCCCGCTCGTCGCACTCGGTCTCCGAGCGAGCGGCGGTGATCGCCCGTTCCAAAAGTGCAGTTAGGCCGGGCGGACGCTGATAGCTGAGCACCTCTTCAACCTGCCGCGCGACCGGACCCCATGGGTCCCGACGGATCTCCCGCGTGAGGATCGCCCAGTCCCTGATCGAGCCGCGCTCGATCGTCGCGGCGATCGCCTCGTACGGCCAGGCGCGGACCGGCGTGCGCGGTGGAACGTCGACGTTGCGGAAGGCCACACTCATGACTCCTCCACGACACGGAGGAGCCCATCCGCTAGTTGGTGGCACACGTCGGTCACCGCTGCCCAGTCATGCCATCGCTTGTCGAGGCCCTTGTAGGCGCTCAACTGCTTCGTCACCCGAACGTCGCGTGGCTGAGGCTCCGCGAGGCGCTGGACCAGCACCGTCAGGACGGAGTCGGGCTCGTTGCTTCGGTCGCGGTAGTAGTCGTCGATCTTGGCCAGCACCGTGGTGGCGGTCGGCGCGCCCAATCTGTGAGCCAGAGCCACCGTGTCGAGGTAGTCGCGCGTGGCGTTGCGCTGGACGACGAGATACGCCTTGACCCGCAGCATCTCCTCCAGGGTCGGCACGACGACAGAACCGTTGTCCGGGATCGGATGCTCTTCCGTCTCCAACGGACGGGTGCGGCGCAACTGTCGGAGGCCCGCTTCGATGCCGTCCAGGGAGCCAAGCAGGGTGAGTGGCGGCGTGCTCGCACGGACGCTCGTGACCCAGCCATCCGATGCCTCGACCGCCTCCAGCACGGCGCCATACCGGTCTGCCAAATCGGAAAGCACATGATCGTGGTCGAAGGACACACGATGGTGGGCATGGAGTGCCGCCGCCGTTCCGCCGACCAGGACAGCGTCGGGAACAAGCTCCTGCAGCTTGGCTGCGGATCGGAGCACGTCGCTGAGGCGGTTGAGCGTCGCCATGCGAGCATCGTATCAGAACCGATATGCCGGTCACCGAATCCGCTTCGGCGGTGGGCGGTGGTCACGTCATGGCGCGCTGTGGGGATATCGGCAGCATCACCCGCGGTCGGCTCTTGACGCCGAGCTGGCTGTTCAGCGGCTGAGACCGCGTCACCTGTCGGCCTTGCTTGCTCTCAACGCGGCGACGACGTGACCACGGACCACGGCGAATGGGAGCGATCATCATCGCCACGAGTGACGTTTCGGCCTTCAACGTGATCAACGCGAGCGCCCTCATCTGTGATGAGCCCGTTTCGTCGTCTTGTCCGGCGGGCCGAGACGGCCGAAGAGGCGTCTTCACCCGAGCGGTGTGCGCAGCTCGTGGACGTCCTTTTGGCTCTGGACACCTCGGACACGCTGCCTGACAATCCGATCATGACGGTGAGCCCCGTCCCGGCCGATGGAGCGGTCGTGGTCGGACGCGACAAGGTGGGTCGCGCCCTGCGGATCAGCACCCACCCCGAGCACTCGCGGATCGTGCTCAGCCTCTGGGACGGGAACCGGTGCATCGGCACCCTGCGCCTCGCGCCGCAGGACGTACCCGACGTGGTGAGGGCTCTCACCGCCGCAGTCGACCAGGACGGGGACGCCGCAACGCTGACAACGCACTCACCCATCTACGCTGCGGAGGCGTGAGCGCCTCGAGCACCGTGCCGCCGCCGTCGCCGCAGCTACGGCTGCGAGACCGCGACTACCGGGCGGGACACCTGCTCGTGATGGCGATCCTGAACCGCACCCCGGACTCCTTCTACGCCGGCGCCCGGCAGCTGCAGGACGCCGAGGCGGACGAGGCCGTGGCCCGGGCGGTGGAGGAGGGGGCGGACATCCTCGACGTGGGCGGCGTCAAGGCCGGGCCCGGCGACGAGGTGGACGAGGCCGAGGAGATCCGCCGCGTCCTGCCGTTCGTGGAGCGGGTGCGGGACCGGCACCCGGACCTGCTGATCAGCGTCGACACCTGGCGGTCGGGGGTGGCCAAGCGGGTCTGCGCCGCGGGGGCGGACCTGGTCAACGACACCTGGGCCGGCCACGACCCCGGGCTGGTCGAGGTCGCCGCCGAGTACGGTGCGGGCGTGGTGTGCTCGCACACCGGCGGAGCGGTCCCGCGGACGCGGCCCCATCGGGTGTCCTACGGCACCACGCCGGAAGGGGTCGTCGACGACGTGCTGGACACGCTGCGCGAGGCGGCCGCGAGAGCCGTGCGGGCCGGCGTCCACCCCCGGTCCGTCCTGGTGGACCCCACGCACGACTTCGGCAAGAACACCTGGCACGGTCTCGCGCTGCTGCGTGCCACCGGGCGTCTGGTCGAACTGGGGCACCCGGTGCTGATGGCCTTGTCCCGGAAGGACTTCGTAGGCGAGACGCTCGACCTGGACGTCGAGGAGCGGCTGGAGGGGACCCTCGCCGCGACCGCCGTCGCCGCCTGGCTCGGTGCGCAGGTGTTCCGCGCGCACGACGTCCGCGCGACGCGGCGGGTGCTCGACATGGTCGCCAGCATCAGGGGGGAGCGGCCACCGGCCCGGGCGGTGCGCGGGCTGGCCTGAGCGCCGCGGGCCCAACGAATGCCGCGGAGGCACTCAGCGGCGTACCTAGCGCCGCGGCGGCCCTCCGCACCACACGGTGAACGCCGCGGAGGCACTCAGTGGCGCATGGCACGATCGCACCGTGCAGTTGTTCCTGGTGCTCGTCGCGCTCGCGGTCGTGGCCGGAGTCGCGGCGGTCGCGCTCGGGCACGTACGCGGCGTCCTCGACGAGCCGACACACTCCCGGCCGTACCGGCCCCTGCCCGAGGGGCGCCTCGAACCGGACGACGTCGACGACGTCCGCTTCTCCCTGGCCCTGCGGGGGTACCGGATGGAGGAGGTCGACGCCGTGCTGACCCGGCTGTCCGTCGCGCTCGCCGAACGGGACGACGAGGTCCGGCTGCTGCGGGACAAGCTCGTCGAGCGTGACGAGGCCAAGGACGGCGACGACGACGGCCACGAGGACGGCGGCGAGGACGGCGGCGAGGAGGTCCCGGGCTGATGAGCACCTTCACGGTTACCGCACCCACCCGCCTGAGCGCCCCCGAGGCATTCGCCGTCGCGACGGACTGGTCCGCGCACTGCCGGATCCCGTTCACCGACGTCGAGATCACCACCGACACCGGGGGCCTCGGCACGCGCTTCGTCGGCCGCACCAGAATCGGCCCGTTCAGGTTGGACGACCCGATGGAGGTGGTCGGCTGGCGGCCACCCGGCGCGGACGGGCGCGGGCACGTGAAAGTCGTCAAGCAGGGCAGCACCCTGGCCGGGGACGCCGTGATCGACGTGGCTTCCGCACCCGGCGGAGGTACCGTCGTCCGCTGGCGGGAGACCATCCTCGTCGGCCCCGCGTGGCTGGCCCGGTTGGCCGGCCCACTCGTCCGGGTGGGTGGCCACGTGGTGTTCGGGTGGGTGCTGAGGTCGCAGCTGCGTGAGGCCGAGAGCCGGCGGTCCCGCGGGCGGTCAGGTGGCTGAGGACCTCGTGGTAGGCGAGGACGGGTTGGCGCGGTGCTCATGGGGAGCGGCGCCGGACGTGTATCGCGAGTACCACGACACCGAGTGGGCCGTCCCGGTCCACGGTGAGCGGGCGCTGTTCGAGCGGATCACCCTGGAGGCGTTCCAGTCGGGTCTGTCGTGGCTGACGATCCTGCGGAAGCGACCGGCGTTCCGCCACGCGTTCGACGGCTTCGACCCCGAGAGGGTGGCGCGCTACGGCGACGGCGACCGCGCCCGGTTGCTCTCGGACGCCGGGATCGTGCGCAACCGTGCCAAGGTGGACGCGGCGGTCACCAACGCCCGCGCGGTGCTGGAGCTGCGGGAGAGGGTGGACGGCGGTCTGGACGCGTTGTTCTGGTCGCACGCGCCCGCCGGGTCCCCGGTGCCCAAGACGATGGGTGACGTCCCACCCACCACGACTGAGTCCGTCGCGCTCGCCAGGTCGCTGAAGCGTCACGGGTTCGTGTTCGTCGGCCCGACGACGGCGTACGCCGCCATGCAGGCATGCGGCCTGGTGGACGACCACCTGGCCGGATGCCATCGTCGCGGGCTCGCATGAGCAGGCTGGCGCCGTCCCGGAGCAGGGCGGGTGCGTGGCCGTCGGTGTCCGGCCTTCCGGCGTGGGCGCAGGTGCTGGGCGTGTACGCCGTCGCGCGGTTCGTGACGTTCCTGATCACCGTCGGTGTGGCCCGGTTCCAGGTGGAGAACGTGTGGACGGGCGCGCGACCGGCGTACCTCGACTTCGTGCGCATCTGGGACGGCGAGTGGTACCACCGCATCGTGGTCAGCGGGTACCCGCTGCCGCTGCCCGTCGACGCGGCGGGCAACGCCTACCAGAGCGAATGGGCCTTCTTCCCCTCCTACCCGCTGCTCGTGCGCGGCCTCATGGAGGTCACCGGCCTGCCCTACCGGTTCGTCGCTCCGACGACGAGCCTGCTGCTCGGAGCCGGCGCGGTCTGGTTCATGTACAAGCTGTTCCGGCTGCGCGTAGGCCACGGCACGGCGCTCGTCGGGGTGACGCTCTTCTCCTTCTTCCCGACCTCGCCGGTGCTCCAGTACGCCTACACCGAGTCCATGGCGATCCTGGCCCTCACCGCAGCCACCTACCTGCTGGTCACCCGCCGGTACCTGTGGTGCCTGCTGCCCGTCGTGCTGCTCGGCCTGACCCGGCCCGTCGGCGTCCCGTTCGGGTTGGTCGTGCTGGCGCACCTGATCCACCGGTGGCTGGGCCGGCGCCGCGAGAGGCTCTCCGTCCGCGACGCCGTGTCGATCGTCGTGCTCGGCCTCGTCACGGCCGTGTCCTCCGTGGCATGGCCGGTGTACGTCGCCGTGGCGACCGGCATCCCGGACGCGTACACCGAAGTGCAGAGCGCGTGGCACGGCGGCGACCTCGGCTGGGTCCAGCCGTGGGTCGACATGGCGCGGTACCTGCTGGGGGGCACGGTGGGACCGCTTGCACTGCTGCTGCTCGTCGTCGGGTTCGCGGTGCTGCTGGTCGGCCCGGTCGGTCGCGCGCTCGGTGTCGAGATGGCCACCTGGTGCGGCGCGTACGCCGCCTACCTGCTGGTGGTCGTGCAGCCGTACACCTCGGTGTTCCGCTACCTGCTGCTGCTGTTCCCGCTCGCACTCGCCGTCGCCCGGACGGTGCGGTCCAGGGCCCACCTGGTCACCTGGTTGTTCGCGCTCGTGTCGCTGCAGGTCATCTGGGTCGACTGGCTGTGGCGGTTCACCCCGCCCGGCGACCTGCCACCCTGACCGTCCCACCGCTGCGTCAGCGCCTGTGCCGGCCCCGGCCCCCACCGGCGCTGACGCAGGGGGGTCAGCGCCCGGAGAAGTCCGGCTTGCGCTTGGCGACGAAGGCGTCCACCGCCTCGTGGTGGTCGGCGGTGCCGCCGGTCAGGGCCATCAGCTCCGCCTCCCGGTCCAGCGACGTCTCCAGGTCGTGGGCGGCGGAGTACACCACCGACTGACGCAGCGCCGCGTACGCCTGGGTCGGCCCCTCGGCGAGGATCCGGGCCACCTCCAGGCCCCGCTCGGCGAGCTTGTCGTCCGGCACCACCTCGGTCGCGAGACCGAGCCGCAGCGCCTCCTCGGCCTTCACCGTCCGCGGCATCATGAGCAGCTCCTTGGCCTTCGCCATCCCGACCAGCCGCGGCAGCCACCACGAGGAGCCGGTGTCGCACGACAGCGCGATGCCGGCGAACGCCAGGTTGAACCCGGCGGACTCGGCGACGACGCGGATGTCGGCGGCCATGGCGATCGACGCACCGGCGCCGGCTGCGACGCCGTTCAGGGCCGCCACGACCGGTTTCGGCATCGTCGCCAAGGTCTTGGCGACCGGGTTGTAGTGCTCCGGGACGGTGCGCCACAGCGACTCGTCGCCGGCCCTCAGGAGCCCGATGTGCTCGCGCAGGTCCTGCCCGACGCAGAACGCCCGCCCTGTGCCGGTCAGGAGCACGCAGCGCACCGTCCGGTCCTCCGCGGCCTGCGCCACGGCGGTGCGCAACGCCTCCTTCGTGGCCGTGTCCAGGGCGTTCATCGCGTCGGGCCGGTTGAAGGTGATGGTGGCCAGGCCACCGTCCTGGTCGTAGCGCACAGGCAGGTCATCGGGGTCGGTCGTCACGGTTCTCCTCACAAGGTCCGTTCGTTTTCGTCGGGGTTCGGTCGGTTCGGTCGGTCGGTCAGTCGCTTCGCGGGTCCAGGCAGTCGTCGACGAACCGGTCGGCGGCGGCACGGAGCGACTGTGCCGCCTAGTCGAAGATCGCCGCTGCCTGCCGTCCCGGCCAGTCGTCCGGCAACAGGGCCGCCGGGAGCGCCGGGTCGATGAACAGGAACTTGCGCCACTCGTGCACGAGCTGGAACCGGACTGCGAACGCGGTCTCGTCGTCCGGCTCCGGGCCCGCCTCGTCCAGCAGGGCCCTGGCTGTCGCCGTCCACTCCTCGTAGGCGCGGGCGACCGGCGCGAGGTCCCACGCCTGCGCGACCAGCTCCGCCGGGTCCCCCTCGTGCTCCGCGGTGAAGGCCTGCGCCCTGATCTCCTCCGCCCCCAGCATCGCGGTCAGCTCGGGTGAGGGCCGCGGTGCCAGCCAGGTGCCGTTCGGCGGGGTGGACAGCGGCGCGTACCCGAGGTACTTCATCGCCGACTCGACTCGCTCGCGTTCGGGGCGGTTGGCCGGGCGCTGCAGCACGACGAGGTGCCAGCGTCCGTCCCAGGGGGCGTCCCAGCCGGCGGAGGGTGTCGTCCGGTAGATGCGGGCGTGCGCCTCGTCCAGCCGGCGCTCGGCCCGCTCCGTCAGCTCGTAACCCGCACCCTCGGGGAGCCGGACCGGGGCGAGCCAGCCCTGCCGGACCATGCGCGAGACGCCGGTGCGCACGGCCGCCGGGCTCACGTCGAGCGGTACGAGCAGGCGGACGAGCGACGCCACCGGCGCCACCCCGCCTCTCCACCGCAGGTGGTCGCCGTACACGTCGAAGAGAGCTGATCGTGCCTGCACGACCGTCATCCTGCCGTGCCAACACCCGTCAGGGCGAGCATGCGGCGATCAGTCGACGACCAGACCCTGACCACGCGCCGCCCGGCCGACCGTCACTCTGGCGTCCGGAAGCGTCCGATCGGGCGTTACCGAAGGTGGTGGGTTTCGCCCTGGCCTCCGGACACGGGATAATGGCCTAGATCACGCTGCGTGCCTGACGGCGCCGGTTCTTCCGGCGCGGGGGTCGTGGCGCCGTCTTCAGGAAGGGGAACGCCACATGGCGGCGATGAAGCCCAGGACGGGTGACGGTCCGCTCGAGGTCACCAAGGAGGGGCGCGGCATCGTCATGCGCATGCCTCTGGAGGGTGGTGGTCGACTGGTGGTGGAGATGACGCCCGAGGAGGCGACCGCGCTCGGCGACGCGCTGAAGTCCGCCGTGGGCTGATCCGGGTTCGTGGCGGCCCTGCGACCGACGGTCGCGGGGCCGTTGGCGTCCCATGAGCCGGTCTGGCTAGGTTTGCGGCGTGCCCGACGTTCCTCGTCTGACCGTTCCTCGTCTGACCGTTCCTCGCCTGACCACTGCTCCCGCAGGCTCCGTCGACGACGTGCGTGCCGACGTCCTCGCCGTCGGTCTCGCGGCCCCGCAGCACGGTGAGAACGAACCGCAGCCGCGGGCAGGGGTCGCGGACGCCGCCACGCACTTCGGTGTGGACCTCGCCGCGGTCTGTGCCCAGGAGTCCTTCACCGGACGCGCGGGCGAGGTCCTCGCCGTCCCCGTCGGTGCCCTGGCGCCGGCCCGGAGCCGTCCGGAGGCGCCGAAGCGACTGCTCCTGGTGGGTGTGGGCGACGAGAGCGCCAGGGACCTGCGGCGGGCCGGCGCGGCCGTCGGCCGTGCGACGCGCGGCGTGGCGAGGCTCGCCACGACCGTCGGGTGCGAGGGCGGTGCCACCAGCGCGCGGGCGTTCGTCGAGGGGCTGCTGCTCGGCTCGTACTCACCGCCCCGCCAGGGCGTCACCGAGGGGCCGAAGGCACCGGTGGAGGACGTGCAGCTGCTCGGCTGCGCCGATGACGCCACCGACGCGGCGCTCAACGAGGCGATGACGGCGGCGAAGGCCACCTGGCTGGTGCGCGACCTCGCGAACACGCCCTCCTCGACGAAGAACCCGGGCTGGATGGCCGACCGGGTCCGCGAGCTGGCCGCCGGTCTGCCGGGGGTTGCTGTCGAGGTGCTGGACGCCGACACCTTGCGAGAGCGGGGATTCGGCGGTCTCGTCGCGGTCGGCTCCGGCTCCGCCACACCACCGTGCCTCGTGTCGGTGTCCTACGACCCCGGTTCGGGGACGCGCGCGCCGGCCGGCGCGCCCGAGCACGTCGTTCTCGTCGGCAAGGGCATCACCTTCGACACGGGCGGCCTCTCGATCAAGCCACGCGAGGCCATGGTGGCGATGAAGACCGACATGGCGGGCTCCGCCGTCGTCCTCGCCGCCGTCCTCGGCGCCGCCGAGATGCGCCTTGCCACGCATGTCACGGCCCTGCTGCCGCTGGCGGAGAACGCCTTCGGGGCCGCCTCCTACCGCCCGGGTGACATCGTCACGGTCTACGGCGGCACGACGGTGGAGATCAAGAACACCGACGCCGAGGGGCGGATGGTCCTCGCCGACGCGCTGGCCTACGCCGACCAGCACCTCGAGCCGGACGTGCTCGTAGACGTCGCGACGCTCACGGGCGCCGCGTCCCTCGGGCTGGGCCGGCGCCACGGTGCCCTCTACACGACCGACGACTCCCTGGCCACCGCGTTCTCGCAGGCGGCGGCCGTCACCGGTGAGCGGATCTGGCGGATGCCCCTGGTGGAGGAGTACCGGCCGGCGCTGGACTCCGACGTCGCCGACATCTGCCACGTGGTGGAGGACAAGAAGGTCTCCGGAGGGTCCATCACGGCCGCCCTGTTCCTCCGCGAGTTCGTCGGGAACCGCCGCTGGGTCCACCTCGACATCGCCGGCCCGGCCCGGGCGGACTCGGACGAGCACGAGGTCAGCAAGGGTGCGACCGGCTACGGCGCCCGCCTGCTGCTCGAGTGGCTGCGCTCGGCAGTGCGCCCCTCGTTCAGTGCGCCCCTCGTTCAGCCGGCCCCTCGCTCAGTGCGCCCGTCAGCGCTTGACGGCGAGCAGCAGGCCGTCACCGGACGGGAGCAGGGCGGGTAGCAGCCGTTCGTCATCGCGGACGCGCTTGCCGAGCTCGCGGATCGCCGTCGTGATCGCGTCCCGCTGCGTCGGGTCGGCGACCTTGTCCTTCCACAGGGCGTTGTCCACGGCGAGCACGCCCCCCGGCCGCAGCAACCGAAGCGCCTGCTCCAGGTAGGCCTCGAGGTCCTGCTTGTCGGCGTCGACCAGGACGAGGTCGTACGCGCCGTCGGTCAGCCTGGGCAGCACGTCGAGGCCCCGGCCGGTGATGACCCGGGCGCGGTTGGGCCGGATGCCCGCCTCGGCGAACGCCTCGCGCGCGGCGCGCTGGTTCTCCGCCTCGACGTCGATGGTCGTCAGCACGCCGTCCTCAGGCATACCCCGCAGGAGCCACAGCCCGGAGACACCGGTCCCGGTGCCGACCTCGACCACAGCCTTCGCGCGAAGGGCGGCGGCGAGGACTCGCAGGACCGCTCCGCCACCGTTGCCGATCGGCACGCACCCGAGCTCCTGCGCGCGGTCGCGGGCACGGGTCAGCACGTCGTCCTCGGCGACGAACTCCTCTGCGTACGCCCAGCTCGCGGGCTTCGATGCGCTGATGGTCCCCTCCGGTGCCTGTTGGTCGGCTGGTGGTCGCTGTCGTCGGCCACACTAGTGGTGGCAGGCGTGGGGGCAGCGCTTTCAGGTTCCTCCCAGCAAGGGCGGGAACTCTTGGGTCCCGTCAGGCGTTCGGCTCAGACGGGAACCAGGCAGGACAGTCATGGATGCAAAGGACAGGCGGGACGAGATGACGGATGCGACCGGTTGGCAGCCGCCGACCTGGGAGCAGGTCGTCAGCGAGCACTCCGCCCGGGTCTACCGCCTCGCCTACCGGTTGACGGGTAACCAGCACGACGCGGAGGACCTGACGCAGGAGGTCTTCGTCCGGGTCTTCCGCTCGCTGTCCTCCTACACCCCCGGCACGTTCGAAGGGTGGTTGCACCGCATCACCACGAACCTGTTCCTGGACCAGGTGCGCCGCAAGCAGCGGATCCGGTTCGACGCGCTGGCGGAGAACGCCGCCGAGAGGCTGCCCGGCCGGGACCCCGGCCCGGAGCGGGCGTTCGAGCACGGAAACCTGGACATCGACGTCCAGGAGGCCTTGGACGAGCTGTCACCCGACTTCCGGGCCGCCGTCGTGCTCTGCGACATCGAGGGCCTGTCGTACGAGGAGATCTCGGCCACGCTCGACATCAAGCTCGGGACCGTTCGCTCGCGCATCCACCGCGCACGCGCCCAGCTCCGCGAGTCCCTCGCGCACCGTGCTCCGCGCCGGGGCGCGACCCCCCAGGCACTTCCCACTCCTGACACGAACGACGTGGCGCCCAGCCATGCGGCAGCAGGCGGTGAACGGGTGGCATGAGCCATCTCGGTGAACGGGTCACACCCCTTGTGGACGGCGAGCTCCCGCGGGACGCCGCTGCGCGAGCCCACGCGCACCTGACCGACTGCGCCGACTGTCGCGACGCCGTGGAGGTGCAGCGGCAGGCGCGGTCCGCGCTCCAGAGCGCGCGTGACCCCGAGATCCCCGTCGGCCTGCTGACGGCACTGAGGGAGATGGGCGGGCCGCAGGGGCCGCTGCCGCCGCCTCGGGACCTCGTGCCTGCCGCCTTCCGGCCACCGCTGGTCACCCTCCCCGAGCGTCCGCCCCGCCGCCGGGGTACCAGCGGCCCGCCGGGCAGGGTCAGTCGCCAGCGGTCGCGTGCCGTGCGCCGTCGGATGGCTCTGGCCGTCCTCGGGTCGTTCTCGCTCGCGTCGGCGGGGGTGTTGACCGTCGTGCTCGCCGGGGTCCTACCGGGGACGGCCACCGCGCCCACCGCTCAGCTGACGTTCGAGCGCGGACCCGTCACGCCGTGGTCGCAGCCCGCGGTGTCCCGGTCCTCGGCGTCGACGGTCTCCGCCTCGCTGTCCTCACCCTCAGGCTCCCGGCCGACAGCCTCCATACCTCCGACCCCCTCGGCTTCGGTCCCCCCGGCTTCGGTCCCCCCGGCTCCGGGCTCCTCGGACTCGACCTCAGCGGCCTTGGTCTCCGTGCCCGCGGGAAGCGCCGCCAGGCCCTCGCCCACGCCCCGTAACACGCGCTGACGCATCCACTGGCGTGGCTGTGCGAGTGGCCGTTCGACAGGCAGGGGAAGATGTGCGCCGATGAGTGACGACATGACGGCGCCGACGCCGCATCAGCCGCCAGGACGACCGGACCGACCGCCGCAGCCGGCCCTTCCGCCGGCCGCCGGGTCGACCGCCGCGCTCGGCTTCGGCGAACCGGGCGCATACGACTCCACCACGGCACCGTCTGCCACGGCGCACCGGCGCCGGGCCGGGAGCATCTTCGCCGTCCTCGCGGTCAGCCTCGTGCTCAGCCTGCTGGCGGGGTTCACCGGCGGGTGGCTGGCGAACCGGCGGGGTGCGGGGACCATCACGATGGTGGAGCCCGGTTCGCAGAGCACCGCCCGGCCCGCCGACTCGGTCGCCGGGGTCGCGGCCAAGGTGCTGCCCAGCGTCGTGTCGATCGAGACGCGCTCGCCCCGGGGACAGGGAACCGGCTCCGGCTTCGTCCTGCGCCAGGACGGCTACATACTCACCAACAACCACGTGGTCGCCGATGCTGCGACAGGTGGGCAGATCCAGGTCGTCTACGCGGACGGCGGCCAGGAGAGCGCCGAGATCGTCGGTCGTACCACCGCCTACGACCTCGCGGTCCTCAAGGTGAACCGCACGGACGTCCCCGCGCTGGAGCTCGGCGACTCCGCCGCCGTCGTCGTCGGGGACCCCGTCATCGCGGTCGGTGCGCCACTCGGCCTGGAGAGCACGGTGACGTACGGCATCGTCAGCGCCCTGAACCGGCCGGTGGCCGCGGGGCAGGGTCAGGACAGCGCCTTCATCAACGCCATCCAGACCGACGCGGCCATCAACCCCGGCAACTCCGGCGGCCCGCTCGTCGACGCGACCGGGCGCGTGATCGGCATCAACTCCGCGATCGCCCGCGCACCCGGCGACACCGGTTCGAGCGGCGGGAACATCGGTCTGGGCTTCGCCATCCCCAGCGCCCAGGCGGCCCGCACCGCACAACAGCTCATCGAGGACGGGAACGCCACCTATCCCGTCGTCGGCGTCCTGCTGGACCGGACCTACGACGGGGAGGGCGTGCAGGTCTCCACCCGGGAGCAGGACGGCGTCCCACCGGTCACGCCGGACGGACCAGCCGCCCGTGCCGGCATCAAGCCCGGGGACGTGATCGTCGCCTTCGAGGGCCGGCCTGTGACGGAGCCGGACCAGCTGATCGTCGCCATCCGTGCGCAGCGACCCGGGGACACGGTCACGTTGAAGGTCCGGTCAGGTGACCGGACGCGGGACGTGAGGGTCACCCTGGACGAGTCCGCCGCCGACGACTGACCACGGAGGTAGCCTCGAGTCGTGTTCGGCATCAACGGTCCCGAGTTCCTCGTGCTGGCGCTGCTCGCGCTGCTCGTGGTGGGGCCGGACCGTCTCCCGCAGTACGCGGCGCAGCTCGGCCGCTTCGTTCGTGAGGCGCGGAAGATGGCCAACACGGCACGCGAGCAGGTCCGCGACGAGCTCGGTCCGGAGTTCGACGACATCGACTGGCGGAAGCTCGACCCCCGCCAGTACGACCCCCGCCGCATCGTGCGCGAGGCGCTGACCGACGCCTTCGACGACGACCTGGACGGCGGCCCGCCCGCCCGGCGCCCGGATACCGGCGCGGCGTCCGTGGGCGTGGCGGGGGCGGCCATCGCCGGTGCCGTGGCATCAGGGTCGGGTGGCGGCGCAGGGTCCGCCGATGGTCACCCGGGGTCCGCGGTGTCGGCGGCACAGGGCAAGGACCTGCCTGCACCCTTCGACACCAAGGCAACCTGAGGAACAGCGCGGACCGGGTCTTTCGATCCCTGACCGTGCACATGTGCCGTTGCCGGGGCCGTTGAGAACGCATGGGAGCCAGCGCATCGGGTACCCCACCCCTCGCGCGGCCGACCGGTCGTGCACCGTCGAACACCCGTGAGGAGGGCGCGATGACGGCGCAGACGCCAGGCGCTGGCTGGTCAGCCGGCGCGGACCAGAGCTCGACGCAGAGCTCGACGGCCGAGACCGCCAAGCACGCCGCAGGCACCGCAGCGGACGAGGGCAAGCACGTCGCCGGCGTGGCCGGTGAGGAAGCCCAGAACCTCGGCAAAGAGGCGAAGGAGCAGGCCAAGGACCTGGTGGCCAACCTCCGGGGCCAGGTTCAGGAGCAGTCCGGTGCTCAGAAGGACAGGCTGGTCGACATGCTCCGGCAGCTCAGCCACGACCTGCAGAAGATGGCGGACTCCGGGGGGACGTCGGGGATCGCGAACGACGTGGTCCGCCAGGTGAGCAGCAAGGCCCGTGACCTGTCCCAGAGCATGGAGAACCGTCAGCCGGGCGACCTCATCGACGAGGTGCGCCGGTTCGCCCGACGCAGGCCGGGGACGTTCCTGCTGGGAGCGGCTGCAGCCGGTGTCCTGGCCGGCCGGCTCACCCGTGGCGCGAAGGGCGCCACGAGCGACGGCGGGGGCCAGGTCGAGCCGTACGGCAGCTACGGCACCGCCCCGGTACGCGCGACCACCACACCACCGGTGTCGCCCCCGGCGACGACGCCCCCGCCGCCTGCCGGCACCGGATATCCCACCAGCTATCCACCCGCGAGCACGGCGCCGGGAGTCGGGCCGGGGGCCGTCGACCCCGTTGAGCCCGGCCTGCCTCCGCGGCCCTATCCACAGACCGGTGGAGGCACCCCATGACGATGGGCGGCGGCGCGCACGTCGGTCCCGGATCCGGGGACGACCGGTCTGCCGGTGAGATCGTCGGTGACATCGCCAAGGAGCTGGGCACCCTGGTCCGCCAGGAGATCGAGCTCGCCAAGACCGAGGCCAAGAACGAGGCGGTCAAGGCCGGTAAGGGTGCCGGGTTGCTCGGCGGGTCCGGCATCGCCGGGCACCTGTTCCTGATCTTCCTGACCCTGACCGCGATGTTCGCCCTCGACAAGGTGATGGACATCGTGTGGGCCGCCCTGATCGTCACCGTGGTCTGGGCCATCGTCGCCGCCGTCCTGGCCCAGATGGGTCGCTCGAGGCTGAGGCAAGTGAACCCCAAGCTCGAGACGACCACCGAGACGCTGAAGGAGGACGCCCAATGGGCGAGTACACGCAAGAACAACGGATAGCCGACGACATCGCCGATACGCGGCGGGACCTGTCGCGGGACGTCGACGCGCTGACGGACCGGGTGAGCCCCAGCCGCATCGTCGAGCGACGTGTCGAGAAGACACGGCGCGGGATCGACCGTCTGAAGGACCGGATCATGGGCAGCAGCGACCAGGCCACCTCGGCGATGAGCGGCACCGCGCAGACGGTCCCCGGGTCGGTGACGGACACCGCCCGGGGAGTCTCCGGTTCGGTCGCCGACACGGCCCACACTGTCGCCGGCACGACCTCCGCGGCGGCGTCCCAGACGGTCGACACCGTCCGGGAGAAGACAGAGGGCAACCCCCTTGCCGCCGGGCTGATCGCCTTCGGGGCCGGGTGGCTGGTGTCGTCGCTGATCCCGCCCAGCCAGGCCGAGACGAGAGCCGCGCAGAAGGTCGTCGACACCGCGAAGGAACACGGCCAGCCGGTGGTGGAGGAGGCCAAGCAGGTCGGCCAGGAGATGGGCCAGCAGCTCAAGGACCAGGCGACCCAAGCGGCTCAGGAGGTCAAGAGCTCGGCACAGGAAAGCGCCGAACGCGTCAAGCAGGAGGGGCAGGCATCGGCCCAGAGCGTCAAGGAGGACGTGCAGTCCCAGCGCGAGTCCGGCGGCTCGGGGATCTGACGGCGTACAAGTCGGAGCAACGCAGTCGGAGCATCACAGTCGGAGCATCACACCACGCGCCGCCCTCGGCAGACATCCATCGACGTCAGTTCGCGTCGATCGATGTCAATCCACCCGAGGGCGGCGTCGTGCCGCCACCTTGTGCGTGCCGTCGCACAGCGGCGCGCGGGACGACATCCCGCACCGGCACAGCGCGAGCGTGGCCCGGTCCCGCGGCACCGGTTCCCCGTCCTCGCCGACGACTTCGACGTCACCGCGCACGATCAACGGGCCATCGGGGTAGGCGGTCACAGTCACGGACACCTCGCCCTGGCGCCTCCTGCTCATGCTGCTCATGTCGGAGGCGATACCCCACACGCTCGCGGGCACGCCCGCCGGTTTGTGTAGTGCTCCGCAGGGAATGAGATCAGCGTGAATGCATGGTCTCCGCGCGGGCGGCTGACGAAGCAGCTGGCGGCCGTCCTGTCCCGCCCGCCCGGGGACTGCGCGACCGCGGCTCTCGACCGGCTGGTCGGGACGGCGCGAGCCGCGGTCGCGTCGCCGTCCCACCGCGGTCGCGCCCTGCTGGACGACGACGACGTCCAGCTGTCCCTGTACCTGCTGTACGAGCTGCACTACGGCGGCCTCGCGGGGGTCGATGAGCGCTGGGAATGGCAACCCGGCCTCCTGCAGGCCCGGGCCGTGCTCGAGGCGGCGTTCGAGGACGCGCTGCGGGCGGCGTTCCCGCAGGCCGGGCCGCTGCCGGAGCCACGCGACGTCCCAGCGGAGCTCTTCGCCCTGACCGCAGAGACCGACGGGCCGCCGGGGGGCCGCCTCGCGGCCTTCGTCGCACGCGAGGCGACGTTGGAGCAGGTGCGTGAGCTGATGGTGCTGCGCAGCCCGTACCAGCTGAAGGAGGCCGACCCGCACACCTTCGCCATCCCTCGGCTGGCGGGCGCGCCGAAGGCCGCCCTCGTGGAGATCCAAGCCGACGAGTACGGCGGCGGCCGGGCCGAGCGGGCTCATGCGCACCTCTTCGCCCAGTGCATGCGCGGCCTCGGTCTGGACGACACGCCGAACGCCTACGTGGACCACGTCCCGGCACTGTCGTTCGCGGCTGTCAACGCGATCTCGATGTTCGCCCTGCACCGACGCCTGCGAGCCGCCCTGTGCGGCCACCTGGCGGTGTTCGAGATGACCTCCTCCCTGCCGTGCCGCAGGTACGTCGTCGGGCTCCAGCGCCTCGGCCTCGGTGAGGACGTGACGGAGTTCTTCGACGAGCACGTGGAGGCGGACTGCGTGCACGAGCAGGTTGCGGCTCACGACCTGTGCGGCCGGCTGGTGAGCGCTGAACCCGACCTGGTCGGTGACGTGATGTTCGGTGCGCGGGTCAGCCACGGGATCGCCGGGCTGGTGGGGGAGGGCGCGCTGGCGGCGTTCACCCGGTCGGCGAGTGCGCTACGGGTCCCACTGGCGGACGGCGCCTCTTCAGGGGTACCCGGTGCCGCCGCGTGAACCGGTCGAGGTCGTCATCCCCCTGCGCTGGGACACCGGGGGAGAGGTGGCCGAGTTCGCCTCCTACCTCAAGGAGCTGTCGCAGTGGGTTGATGTGACCGTCGTGGACGGCTCGCCCGATCCGCTCTTCGAGGTGCACGCGGACGCCTGGGCGGCCCATGCCCGTCACATCCGACCCCAGCCGCTTCTTCCTGGCCGCTTCGGACACAACGCGAAGGTGGACGGCGCCATGACCGGCGTGCGCCACGCCAGGCACGAACTCGTGGTGCTGGCGGACGACGACGTCCGCTACGACGAGAAGACGTTGCACCAGTTGGTGAACCGGTTGCGGCACACGGACCTGGTCCGGCCCGCCAACGTGTTCTCCGCCTGGCCCTGGCATGCCCGCTGGGACGGTGCCCGGACGCTGCTCAACCGGGCGATAGCCGGCGACTGGCCCGGTACGTTCGGTGTTCGGCGCAGCGTCCTGCTGCGTACCGGCGGATGGGACCGCGACGTGATGTTCGAGAACCTCGAGCTCGTGCGCACGGTCCGGGCGGCAGGGGGCACTGTCGCCGACGCCCCGGAGATCCTCGTGCAGCGCCGGCCACCGGAGGCCGCCCAGTTCCTGAGCCAGCGGGTGCGCCAGGCGTACGACGACCTGGCGCAGCCGTGGCGGTTGGCGGCGGCCCTCACCACGGTGCCCGCCGCGACCCTGGCCATCCGGCGCCGACCGGCCTGGTTGGCGTCCGCGGCGCTGGCGTCGGTCGTGGTCGCCGAGGTCGGACGTCGACGCTCGGGTGCCCGGCGCTACGTGCCTGGCGACGTCCCGCTGTTCGCCCCGCTGTGGGTGCTGGAACGTGGCGTCTGCTCGTGGCTGGCGCTGGCGGCGCGACTGCGCGGCGGCGTCCGGTACCGCGGCAAACGGCTACGCGTTGCGGCGAACTCGATGCGTACGCTGCGGCAGCGCCACGCCCCCACCTCTGCGCCACGCCCCCAGCTCTGCGCCACGCCCCAACCGCCGGTGATCATGAAATCCGGGTTCACGCTCCCTTCTTCCTTCGTGATCATGCAGTTGCGCAGGCGCCATGGGCGGCCAGCCTGGTCGATGCAGCCGTGGATGCAGGAAAGTGGTCGTCAGAGCGCGCTTTTCCTGCATCCATAACTGCATCCATACCCTGCATCCAAACGCGCGAGCGTGTCCGGCGCTCACGTCCGCCGGTAAAGCTCCCGGATCCGGAGATCCCGGTCAACCCCGGAGCCGGTCAGGACCCGGACTTCTCGGAGCCGTCGCCCTGCGTCACCTGGGTGGTCCCGCCACCGCCGCTTCGCACCTCGATCTTGCGCGGCTGGGCCTGCTCGGCCATCGGAATCGTCAGGTGCAGCACGCCGTCGTGGTAGGAGGCCTGGACCTTGCTCGTGTCGAGCGTCTCGCCCAGCTGCAGCTGGCGGGTGAAAGTGCCCTGGGGCCGTTCGGCGACCAGCACGATCTTCGCCTGCTCGTACTCCGCCTTGCGTTCGGCCTTGATCGTCAGCATGTTGCGTTCACAGGTGATGTCGACGCTTCCCGGGTCCACGCCCGGCAGGTCGAGGGCCACGTGGTAGCCGTCATCCGCCTCCCACACGTCCATCGCCATACCCATCGGAGTGCGGCCGCCCGACCACATCTGGCTGGCAAGGCGGTCGAGAGTGCGAAGCGGGTCACCGAAGGGGTCGAACCGACTGACGCTCATGGCGAACTCCTTTCGCGGGAACGGTTCTGACAGGTTCTGAACGGCTCTGCTTCTTAACGGTACGGCTCTGCTTCTTAACGGCTCTGCAGCGCAAGGCGCTACCCCCAGGGTAGGCGCCTAAACGCGATGAGGCACGGGCACGCGCTCCAGGTCCACGGCGACCACTACGTCGTCGAACACCTCGCGGGCCTCCGCCTCGTGCCCCGTGAGGTCCTCGTAGCGCTGGGAGAAGTGCGCGAGAACGAGCCGGCGAGCACCGGCGGCCGAGGCAAGCTCACCAGCCTGCCGCGCGGTCATGTGGAGATACGCCTCCGCGAGATCGCCGTCCTGCTGCAGGAACGTCGCCTCACTGACCAGCAGGTCGGCTCCGTCGGCGAGCGCGGTGGCGCCTGCGCAGGGTTTCGTGTCCATCACGAACGCGAACCGCTGTCCGCGACGAGGCCGGCTGACGTCGTCCAGGTGCACGGTTCCGCGAGCGGTGCGCAGGGTCCCCTCGCGCCTTCCAGATGGTTCACGTACGCCGACGCGTGCCGCAGCCGGTCGATGTAGCCGGCCGCCTCCGCGGGGAAAACGACCGGGATCGGCCGCTTCACATTCTCCAGCGAGAGTCGTTGCAGCACACCGGGAAGCCCGAGGCAGTGGTCGCCGTGCGCGTGCGTGACGCAGACGGCAGTGATCGTGGACGGCGACACACCGGCGAGCGTCATCTGCCGCTGCGTGCCCTCGCCCGGGTCGAAGAGGACGGCTTCGCCGTCCCAACGCAGCAAGTACCCGTTGTGGTTCCGGGTCCGGGTCGGCAGCTGGGAGGGGGTTCCCAGGACGACGAGCTCCCGCGGGGGCATGGTCACGTCACCTGCGTCTGCACAAGTGCAAGATCACGACGGGGATGGGCGCGCCACGGGTGGGGTTGGGGGTCGCGAGGTCAGCGCGCCGCCTCGAGGTGGACGGCCTTGAGCACGGTCATCTCGCGGAGCAGGTCCGGCCCGTACCCGGCGCCGCCACCGCTCTCACGCCGGGGGTCGGCCGAACCGCCGGGCGCCCCGCCGAACACCGCGTTCACCTTCACCGTGCCGACCTCGAGCTCCGTCACCGCGGCCATCGCGTGGCCCAGGTCCGGGGTCAGGACGGTGGCGGCAAGCCCGTAGCGGCCGGAGCCCGCGCATGCCAGCGCCTCATCGAACGAGGCCACGCGCCGGACCGCGGCGACCGGTCCGAACGTCTCCTCGGTGAGCACGGTCATCTCGTCCGTGCAGTGGTCGAGGACCGTGGGCGGGTAGAAGCAGCCCGGGCGCTCCAGGCGCCGCCCGCCACTCACCAGCCGTGCGCCGGCAGCGACAGCGTCGTCCACGTGGGCGGTCACGACGGCGAGCTGCCGTTCGTCGACCAACGGGCCGAGGTCCGTCGCCTCGCCGTCCGGGGCGCCCACCACCAGCGCCTCGGCGCGGCGTGCCAGCTCCTCGACGACGGCGTCGGCCACCGACTCGTGGACGTAGACGCGCTCGACCGACGTGCACAGCTGACCGGTGTTGGTGAACGCACCGACTGCGATCTGCTCCGCTGCCCACGCGGGGTCGACCCCGGCGTCCACCAGCAGCGGGTCCTTCCCGCCGTTCTCCAGCAGCACCCGGGCCCCGCGTGCGCCTGCCACGGCCGCGATGCGCCGGCCCGCGGCGGTGCTGCCAACGTGTGCCACGAGCGCAACGCGGTCGTCGGCGACGAGTGCCTCACCGGTCTCGCCGTCGCCGTTGACGATGTTGAGCACACCTGCTGGCAGGCACTCGGCGATCCGCCTGGCCATCTCATACCCCGGCAGCGCGCTTCGCTCGGACGGCTTGTGCACCACGGTGTTTCCGGTCACGAGGGCGGCGGCGAGCAGCCCCGCGGCGGCGGGATCGGGGTCGTTCCAGGGGGTCACGACAGCCACGACCCCCCGCGGTTCCCTCCGGACGACGTCGAGCGCCTGCGTGGCCCCGGCAAGGGTGCGGCCGGCCTGTCCGAGCCCGGTGGTGCCGGCTTCCTCCAGCAGGTCGGCGGCCACGCGGGCCGACTCCCGCGACTGTGAGAGCAGCCGGCCGGTGGTGCGGCAGAGCAGGTCGCCCAGCTCCTCGGCGTCCCCGCGCACTGCGGCTGCGGCCTCGCGCAGCACGGTGGCCCGCTCGCCCGGCGCGGTCCGCCGCCACGACGGGAAAGCCGCGTGTGCGCCGTCCACCGCCCGCCTCACCTCGTCGGCTGACGCGCACACGGTCGAGCCGCAGACCTCGCCCGTCACGGGCGAGACGTGCTCCAGCGCCCGTCCCGAGGCCGCGCTGCGTGCACCGTCCACCCAGAGGTCGGCGAGCGGCCGGCTCGTCGGGTGCTGAGGAGCCGCGCCCTGAGGAGCCGGGGCCGGAAGAGCTGCGTCATTACGAACAGAGCTGGTCGTCGTCACAGTCACCGCGATACCCGCCGTTCGGGCCCGTATGCCCCGGAGGAAGGCGGACCAGCACGGTGAGTAGCGCTTCTCCGCCGATGGGTGTGAGCAGCGCTTCTCAGGGTAGTCAGCGATCATGCGTGTTCTCGGAGTCAACGCGATCTTCCACGACCCGTCGGCAGCCCTGGTGGTCGACGGCACGGTCCTGGCGGCGTCGGAGGAGGAGCGCTTCAGCCGCCGGAAGCACGGCAAGCGCCCGGTTCCCTTTTCCGCGTGGGAGCTTCCCGAACTCTCGATGCGCTGGTGCCTGCAGCATGCCGGCCTTCGCCCCCAGGACATCGACGTCGTCGCCTACTCGTTCGACCCCGC